>CAXMSR010000232.1:0-2976 GCA_964195725.1 uncultured Kiloniellaceae bacterium
GAATGGGCGATGCCGTTGACCGGCTGTTTCAAGCCAAGGGCGTGGAGGATCTGCTGGAACCTCTCGCGGTCCTCGGCCAGGTCGATGGCGTCGGGTGTGGTGCCGAGGATCGGGATCCCCGCCGCCTCGAGCCCACGCGCCAGCTTTAGTGGCGTCTGGCCGCCGAACTGGACGATGACGCCGATCGGGTCGATGCGATCGATGATGTGCAGCACGTCCTCGGCCGTAAGGGGCTCGAAGAAGAGCAGGTCGCTCGTGTCGTAGTCGGTCGAGACCGTCTCGGGGTTGGAGTTGACGATGATGGACTCGTAGCCCAGCTCCTTGACGGCGTAGCAGGCGTGGCAGCAGCAGTAGTCGAACTCGATCCCCTGGCCGATGCGGTTGGGGCCGCCGCCGAGGATCATGATCTTCTTGCGGTCGGTGGGCTGCGCCTCGCACTCCGTCTCGTAGGTGGAGTAGAGGTACGGGGTCATGGCCTCGAACTCCGCGCCACAGGTGTCAACCCGCTTGAAGACGGGGATGACGCCCAGTTCGCGTCGAAGCGCGGCGATGTCGGCTTCCGACCTGTCCATAAGCTGGCCCAGGCGGATGTCGGAGAACCCCCACTGCTTGGCCTCGCGCAGCATCTCGACTGTCAGCTCGCACTCGCCACGACCAGCAGCGCCAAGCTCTGTTTCAAAGTCGAGGATCTGGCGGATGTTCTCCAGAAACCAGGGATCGATGCCCGTCTCGTCGTAGATCTCGGTGGTGGTCATGCCGTAGCGGTAGGCGTCGGCCAGATACCAGGGGCGCTGGGCGTTGGGTACGCGCAGCTTCTGGCGTATAATCTCCAGCGCCTCTTCCGGGGTAGCCTCTTCGTCCAGCAGGGAAACAAAGCCGGGGACGTCCTTTTCCATGGAGGAGATCGCCTTTTGCAAGCTCTCTTTAAAGGTGCGGCCGATGCTCATGGCCTCGCCCACGCTCTTCATCTGGGTGGTCAGCGTGGTGTCTGCCCCGGCGAATTTTTCAAAATCGAAGCGAGGGATTTTGGTGACGACATAGTCGATGGTGGGCTCAAAAGAGGCCGGGGTCACCCGCGTGATGTCGTTGGTGATCTCGTCGAGGGTGAAACCCACCGCCAGCTTCGCGGCGATCTTGGCGATGGGGAAACCCGTCGCCTTCGAGGCCAGCGCCGAAGAGCGGCTGACACGGGGGTTCATCTCGATGACCACCAGCCGCCCGTCGTCGGGGTTTACGCCAAACTGGATGTTGGACCCGCCGGTATCTACGCCTATCTCGCGGATGATCTTCAGCGAGGCGTCGCGCATTATCTGGTATTCCTTGTCGGTGAGGGTCAGCGCTGGAGCGACGGTGATCGAGTCACCGGTGTGCACTCCCATAGCGTCGAAGTTCTCGATGGAGCAGATGATGACGACGTTGTCGGCGGTGTCGCGCATCACCTCAAGCTCAAACTCCTTCCAGCCGATGATCGACTCTTCGACGAGGATCTCGGTGGAGGGGCTGTGCTCAAGGCCCCACGCCGCGTATTTATCGAACTCTTCACGGTTGTAGGCGATGTTGCCGCCCATGCCGCCAAGGGTGAAGGAGGGGCGGATGATCGCGGGGTAGCCGACATCGTCGACGATGCGCTGCGCCTCGACGAGCGAGTGCGCGTAGCCCGATTTGGGCAGGTCGATGCCGATGTGCTCCATCGCCGCCTTGAATTCGGCGCGATCTTCCGCCTTGTTGATGGCGGGCAGCTTTGCACCGATCAGCTCGACGTCGTATTTGTCGAGGATGCCCATCTTGGCGGCGTCAACAGCGGTGTTTAACGCCGTCTGACCACCGAGCGTCGGCAGGATCGCGTCGGGGCGCTCGATCTCCAGTATCTTCTCAAGCGAGTCCACCGTCACCGGCTCGATGTAGGTGGCGTCGGCCATTTCAGGATCGGTCATGATGGTGGCGGGGTTGGAGTTGAGGAGCACTACGGTGTAGCCCTCTTCTCTTAGCGCCTTGCACGCCTGGCTGCCTGAGTAGTCGAATTCACACGCCTGCCCGATGACGATGGGGCCCGCGCCGATGATGAGTATCTTTTTTAAGTCTGTTCGCTTTGGCATCGAATTATTTTCCGCATTCTATGGCTGTGCGCGCGGCGTGCCGCGCGAAGTAGCACTGGTAGAGCTATTTATTGGCTTCCATCAAATCGGTAAAGCGCTCGAAGAGATACGCCGCATCGTGGGGGCCGGGGCTCGCTTCCGGATGGTACTGGACGCTAAAGAGCGGCAGCTCGGTGTGGGCCATCCCCTCGACGGTGTTGTCGTTCAGGTTTATGTGGGTGACCTTGATCGCTTCGCCGTGTTCGGTCTTGGAGAGGCTCTCCATGTCTACCACGAAGTTGTGGTTCTGGCTGGTGATCTCTACCTTGCCCGTGGAGAGGTCTTTCACCGGCTGGTTGCCGCCGTGGTGGCCGAACTTGAGCTTGTGGGTGGTGGCCCCAAATGCTATGCCGATGATCTGGTTGCCCAGACAGATACCGAAGAGCGGCTTTTTGCCGAGCAATTCTTTCACCGTCTCGGCGGCGTAGCCCACCGCAGCGGGGTCGCCGGGGCCGTTGGAGAGAAATATCCCGTCGGGGTTTAGCGCCAGCACCTCTTGGGCAGAGGTAGAGGCGGGCACCACCGTCACGTCGCAATCGGCGGCGGTGAGCATCCGCAGGATGTTGTATTTTATGCCGTAGTCAAAAGCGACGACCTTGTATTTTCCGGGGTGGCGGGGGGTGCGATACCCCTGCCCCAGCGACCAGTCGGACTGGGTCCACTTGTAGGGCTTTTTGCAGGTGACGAGGCTCACCAGATCGCGCCCCTCGATGTCGGGAGCGCCCTTGGCCTTGGCGACGAGCGAAGCGTGGCCGAGGTCTTCGGTGGAGATCACCCCCATCATCGCGCCCGTTTCACGGATCCTTTTAGTCAGCGCGCGGGTGTCGATCCCCTGTATGCC
>CAXMSR010000233.1:0-2968 GCA_964195725.1 uncultured Kiloniellaceae bacterium
CCTCGCCAGGATGGGAGTCGAGGGGGCCGCAGGGTTTAGCTTGGAGACGGGGTTTTCCGCCTCCCATTACGATGCTGCGCTGATGGTGAAGGAGGAGGGGCTTTATTTCCTTGAGGAATTTGTCTGCGGCGTGCTGGAGGTCGGGTTTGATCGCACCGAAGTTGAGGCAGAACTCGAAGGGCTCGCCCGCCGGGTCGAGGCCGAGCTGGCCAGAAGGTGCAGCGGGGGAGGGTGCCGCGGGGTAAAACAGGGGGAATTCTTTCTCCACCGCGATTTCCAGAGCCGCAACGTAATGCGTACAGACGGCAAGTGGGTGGTGATCGACTTTCAGGGGGGCCGCCCAGGGCCGCTGGCCTACGACGTCGCCGCCTTTATCTTCGACCCCTACATGGCAAACTCTCTGGAGGTGCGCGAAGCGCTGGTGCACCGCTATCGCGAGTGCATCTCCCGCTACCCTGACGCCGACGTCGAGGTCTTTGACCGCACCCTTGGCCCCGTGGGGGCGTTCAGGATAATGCAGGCGCTGGGGGCCTACGGCAAGCTGGGCCACCGTTTCAAAAAGCCGGGGTTTCTGGAGCACAGCGGCGCCGCGCTGGAGCATCTGGAGTGGTTTTTTCTGCGCTGTACCCTGCTTGCCCCCCAGGTGAAGACTAAAGCTCTTCTGGAACTGACCCGCCTGTGCAGGCAAAAGTGGAACGAGCGCGCGCCGGGCCACTGCCGGCCTTGACTATCTTCAGCGGTTTGGGTATCAAATACCGCTCTCCGGTAATTTTCGTAGTATCCTTGTAGCTCCGCTGCAATTTAAATATGAAGGGAAAGAATATGTGCGAATCTAACGCCTATCTGCTGCGCGACGGCAACGAAGAGCTGGTCCTCTCGGAGGTGGTGGTCATCGAGCCCATAGAGGGCGGCTACCGCCTGAGCGGGCTCTTTGGCGAGAGCGTCACCGTGAAGGGCACGCTCGCGGAGATGAATCTGCTCAAACACAAGATAGTCTTCCAGGAACAATAACCGCACCGATGAGGTCATCCTCGGCGCGTGAGCTGCCCTCGCCGCTTCTGGCTATAGCCGATGCGGGTTATCTGGGCTCAGAGCTTTTGGAGAAGGTCTGCGCCGCCCGCCGTGGCGGCCTGGAGTGGGTGCTGCTAAGGGCCAAAGGGCTGACCCCGTCTGCTAGAGTCAAGTTGGCCGGAGATATCCTTGAACGCTGCCCGGGGATCGCCCTCTCAGTACACACCGGGCCTGAGATAGAGGGCGCGTGGGGGCTGCACTTGGCTTCAGACCGGTTACCCGCTGGGCTATCCAATCGACGCGCCTTCACGCAAGACGCCGCTCTGCCGGTGGGCTACTCCTGTCACGACGGCGACGAACTTCGCCTTGCCAAACTGGCTGGAGCGGCTTACTGTCTGTTGAGCCCGGTCTTTGCCCCCACCTCTAAAGAGTCTCGCCTGCCCCCTCTGGGGTGGAGCGGTTTCGAGCGGTTGGCAGTTGGTTCGGCCACCCCGCTCTACGCTCTGGGCGGCATGACCCCCGAAAGGGCGGCCAGGGCAGCCGACGCCGGAGCAGCGGGGGTCGCGGTGCTGGGGAATCTTTTCGGAGCTAAAGATATCGAGGCCAGCGCCGCGCGCTGGCAGCTGGCTGTGCAAAATATTTTCACCTGATTACAAGAGGAACGGAAAGAATTTATGAGCGACAAACCTTATAGAATGCTGACAGTGGCCGGGTCCGATTCGGGCGGTGGCGCGGGCATTCAGGCCGATCTGCGCACCGCTGCCCTTTTGGGGTGTCACGGCGCGTCGGCGATAACGGCGATAACCGCCCAGAACACTCTGGGTGTGCAGGCGATCTACCCCCTTACCCCCGAGACGGTGGCCGCGCAGATGACGAGCGTGCTCTCCGACATCGGAGCCGACGCCGTGAAGACCGGCATGCTCTTTTCCGCCGGGATAATCACAGCGGTTGCCGACGTGCTCGACAAGTGCGGCGTAGAGCGGCTGGTGGTCGATCCGGTGATGGTCGCCAAGGGCGGGGCGAGCTTGCTTGAAGAGGACGCACGTCGGGCGCTCATTGAGCGGATTCTGCCGCTGGCGACGATCGTGACGCCCAACCTGCCTGAAGCGCAGGCGCTGACGGGGATAACCATCGACTCGGCTGCGTCGCGAAAAAAGGCGTGTGAGCTCATCTTGGCGATGGGCCCCAAAGCGGTGCTCCTCAAAGGCGGCCATGCAGAAGGCGATACAGTCGAAGATCTCTTCGTCTCAGCCGACGGGGTAGAGGAGACTTTCGTCAACAGGCGGCTCGACACCAAAAACACCCACGGCACCGGCTGCACCCTCTCGGCGGCGCTGGCCTCGTACTTGGCGAAGGGCGAGAGTGTGCTGGACGCGGCGGCAAAAGCGGTCGCTTTTGTTCACCGCGCCATCGCGGGGGCGTATGAGCTGGGCGCGGGCCACGGCCCCACCAACCCCTACTTCGCCGCCGCCGGCGGAGGTGAGCGCAAAGTGCTGGAGCGGTTGGCGCAGGCGTGGGAGCTGTTGGAAGACGCCCACCCGCACGGGCTGATCCCCGAGGTGCAGTCCAATCTGGCCGAGGCGCTGCCCGACGCCCGCAGCTTTGAAGACGTCGCCGCCTACTCCGGCAGGATCGTGCGCGCAGGCAGGCGCATTCGCCGCGCAGACGGCCCCGCCTTCGGAGCCAGCCGCCACATGGCGAAGATACTGCTGGCCTCGGCGAGGGCCAAGAGCCCGTATCGCGCGGTGATGAACATCCGCTACGGGCTGGACGTGCTGGCAATTTGCCGCGACCTGGGCTACACGGTTGAAGGCTTTAGCCGCGCCGACGAGCCGCCGGAAGTGAAAGCCGCCGAGGGCTCTACTCTGGAGTGGGGCACCGCCAAGGTGTTGGCCGAGCACACCTTTGCCCCCGACGCGATCTATGACGAGGGCGATGACGGCAAGGAGCCGATGAT
>CAXMSR010000234.1:0-2938 GCA_964195725.1 uncultured Kiloniellaceae bacterium
GCCTGTGCGAACCGCCACCGAATAGCGCGTTTTCTTGTCGGGGTTCTCCAGATGCAGCGGATAGCGCGCACGCTCACCCGCAAATACGGGCTCGGCGTCCAGCGCGGTGACCACCACCCGCGCCAGATTGCGCTGGGCGTCGATCATGCTCACCAGCGCCATGCCGACGATGATGAAGGTGAGGGCGAGGCCGAGGCTCGACTGGAAGTTTATCGAACCCAGCAGCAGCGCAAAGACTACGAAGACGCTGGCCAGCCCCTCGCGCGTGGGGAGGATGTAGATTTTACGGGAGCTGAGGGCCACCGGCCCACGCTTGGGGCTGCGATCCCTGAAGAAGCGCCCAAGATCGAGCTTCGCTCTGAGTTTACGCAGCATCTTATGCGCCGGAGTCCACCGGGACGGCGTTGAGGAGTTCGCTGCTGGAGTCTTCACGCCTGCGCTCGTCCACCGGCGCAAGGCGGTGCCCTACCACGCCGGGCAGCACTGTCTGGACGTCTTCGGGGGCGACGTAGTCACGTCCCTCAATGAGCGCCCAGGCTTTGGCCGCCTGCACCAGCGCCGAGCCGCCGCGCGGCGAGAGCCCCATGCGCCACAGGGTAGAGTGGCGGGTGTGCTCCACCAGCCGCTGCACGTAGTCGAGCAGCGGCTCGGAGACGTGGATATCCTTTGCTGCCTGAATGATTTTCGCCACCTGCTCTGGCGCCAGGCAGGGCTCCATCGTTTCCAACATCTCGCGCCGGTCGGGCTCGCGCCACAGCTGCCGCTCCGCTTCGGGGTGGGGGTAGCCCAGGGTGACCCGCAAAAGGAAGCGGTCGAGCTGGCTCTCGGGCAGCGGGAAGGTGCCTACCTGCTCAACCGGGTTTTGGGTGGCGATGACGAAAAACGGCCTCGGTAGCTCGCGGCTAAACCCCTCTACCGTCACCTGACGCTCTTCCATCGCCTCCAGAAGCGCGGACTGCGTCTTGGGGGTGGCGCGGTTGATCTCGTCTGCCAGCACCACCTCGGCGAAGATGGGGCCGGGGCGGAAGGTGAAGGTAGAGTCGCGCCGGTCAAAGACGTTAGCCCCCAGAATGTCGGTCGGCAAGAGGTCGCTGGTGAACTGTACGCGGGAGAATTTTAGCCCCAGCGCACGGGCCAGCGTATGCGCCAGCAGGGTTTTGCCCACGCCGGGCACGTCTTCGATGCGCAGATGCCCGCGTGCCACCAGACAGGCCAGCGCCAGCCGTATCTCGTGATCTTTGCCCAAAACCAGTTTGCCCACGCACCGGGCCACCTGGTCCAATTGATTTTTCATTGCCTGTTTCTCCAGATAAAGTCTGCGAAGCGAATAGCTGTCGGTATCCAATTCTACCCGGATTTCGCCCGGTTGCCCAATTAAGCCTGCGACGCCGGTTTTCGCCTCAAGAGGGGTGCGGCAAGGCGCTAAAGCTGTTTCCATTTGCAAGTGGCGCACCCTGAGCTATCCTTTTTACCCTGAGATGGTTTTGCGAAACGACTTTGAAGGGGAGAATCGATGAAGATAGCTATAAAGGTGCTTGTAGTGGCCGCTGTGTTTCTCATTGCTCAGTTAACCGCCGCACAGGCTGGCGAGCCGGTCTTTACCCCGATAGGCCACGCCACTTTCGTCCTCCAGGCTGCGGGGGTTACCGTCTACGTCGATCCGGTGGGGGAGCTAAAGAGCTTCGCTAAGCTGGAGCCGCCAGACCTCATCCTCGTCACCCACATCCACAAAGATCATCTCAATCCAGCCATGATCGAGGCGCTGAAGACGGAAGAGACCGTCATAGTCGGCCCCGCGACGGTGATCGAGCAGCTGGGCATGGGCGAGGGGATGAAAAATGGCGATAAGCTTGCCGTCGCAGGGGTAGAGCTGGAGGCTATACCCGCCTATAACACCACTAAGGGGCGGCTGAAATTTCACCCCAAAGGGCGCGACAACGGCTATGTGCTGACCGTCGGGGGCAAGAGGATATACATCTCGGGCGACACCGAAGACATAGCCGAGATGCGCGCCCTGACGTCGATCGACTACGCCTTTATCTGCATGAACCTGCCCTATACGATGGATGTAGAGCAGGCGGCGTCGGCCACGCTGGCGTTCAAGCCCAAAGTGGTCATCCCCTACCACTACAGGGGGACCAAAGGGGTGAGCGATATCGACAAATTTCAAAAACTGGTGGCTACCCTTAGCGGCCTCGAAGTGCGCCGGCTGAAGTGGTACTGAGCCAGGCTTTTAAAAAGCGTTAGAAAAGCCTTTAAAAAGGAGACGACGATGAGCGACTTTACGGCAGGCGTAGCAAGCAGGCCCAACGAGATAACGCCGCCGCTGGTGGGGGCAAAGCTGCCCGGCCTTGAAGTCTTCGGAGCCCAGGGCGAGGGCCGCGAGGGGGTGGCCCTCGCGGTGCTCGCGACGGCGCAGCCCACGGTGCTCCTCTATTATCGCGGCAACTGGTGACCCTACTGCCAAAAACAGCTAGGTGAGCTGCAAAAGATTTTGGGCAAGATCGAAGACTTCGGCTTCAAGCTCAATGGAGTAAGCGCCGACCGGGTAGAGGCCAACAGCTACACCATCGTCAAAATGGGGCTGACCTTCCCCCTCTCTACTCCGACGCCGGGATGGAAGCCGCCAACGCGCTGGGCATCGCGTACAGGCTGGACGCCAAGACGCTGGAGCTGTTGGAAGGGTACGGGATCGATGTTGAGGCCGCCTCGGGCCACACCCACCACATTCTGCCCGTTCCGGCGCTCTTTGTAATAACGGGCGGGGTCATACGCTACATGCACGTCGACCCCGACCACACGGCGCGCCTGCCAATTGAGGTGCTGCTGGTGATGCTAAAGGTGGCCAGCGCGGCGCTGTAAACCATGTCGGGTTCCGAGCATGCCCCGGAATATGCCCCGGCAGTTTCGATGTTTTAGCTTGCAAGGGCTTCTGACG
>CAXMSR010000235.1:0-2933 GCA_964195725.1 uncultured Kiloniellaceae bacterium
CTTCATCGCCATCCTCTACACGACGGCCCCCGCTGTTGCAGCTATGGCACGACTTAACCTGCACGCGACGGTTAACACCGCCGTTAAGACCGAGGGCGGCGACCTTTTCGCCACCGAGAGCAGCATTGTGTACGAAGCACGTCCTGACTGGATGAAGCGTTGGGAAATTACCGGCCTGCTCAAGTTCGAAGATAAGAATGGCGACGGCCGTATTCAGTACTACAATGACAAGAACAAGACCCCTGAATTTTTGGCTAAAACACAGGCCGCAGGTTGGAACGGCAACGAGCTTAGCGTTAACCGCGACATCATGGTTCTCGCCAACCCCGAAATCGCAATGTTGCCCAACTGGGTAATCGCGCTGGTCGCCGCCGGTGGTCTCGCCGCCGCGCTGTCCACCGCTGCAGGGCTCCTGCTTGCGATCTCTTCTGCTATCTCTCACGATCTGTGCAAGAACATCTTCATGCCTGATATGAGTGAAAAGCAGGAACTTATGACTGGCAAGATCGCTATGGCTTGCTCCATCATCGTAGCCGGTTATCTCGGCTTGAATCCTCCGGGCTTTGCAGCGGGCACCGTGGCTATCGCCTTTGGTCTCGCAGCCAGCTCGATCTTCCCCGCCCTTATGCTGGGTATCTTTTCAAAAACCATGAACAAGGAAGGCGCCATGGCCGGCATGTTGGCTGGTTTGGGCATCACCATGTTCTACGTTTTTGCACACAAGGGTATCTTCTTCATCAAGGGCACTGCGTTCACCGACCTCATCGGTGGGCCCAGCTCGTTCTTCGGCATCTCGCCCAACGCCTTTGGCGCTGTTGGCGCGCTTGTCAACTTCATCGTAGCTTTCGCGGTGAAGGGTCGCTTTGCACCGCCGCCGGAACATATCCAGCAGCTGGTTGAGCAGGTACGTATCCCCCGTGGCTCCAGAGCCGTGGATGGTACTCACGCCTAAGCAAAGTTGACACAGCAGTAAGCGTTACCAAGACCCCCGCCGGGATACACCGGCGGGGGTCTTTTTTTGTGCCCGGCCGTCCTCGTCCCTTTGCAGGGGAGGGGCAAAGTAGGTGCCGACCCAATCGAGGTGGGGCATGGTGAACGCTTATGTGGCATACTGTGGGCTGGCCGGATTGAAATTATTTTGGGAAGAGATTAATGAACGAGCTGTTTGTCGCACCAGATTCCTACACACACCGCCTGAAGACTGTCTTGAACTCGCCGGGACGCACGCTCGTGCTGGTCAACTTGGTGGTCTTCGCCGTGATGGTCTTGTCGGGCGTTTCGGTGACGTCGCCGCTTAGCGGCGATCTTCTGGACTGGGGCGCCAACTTTGCGCCCTTGACCAACTGCGGCGAGCCGTGGCGGCTGGTCACCTCCATGTTTGTCCATATTGGGCTCATGCACCTGGCGTTCAACATGTGGGTGCTCTGGTCCTATTCGCCCATAGCCGAGGCGCTCTTTGGCAAGCTCGGCTTTCTCGTACTCTATTTCGGGTCGGGGATTGTGGCCTCGGCCACCAGCGCTTATTGGCACCCCGAGATAATGAGCGCCGGGGCCTCGGGCGCGATCTTCGGGATGGTGGGTGCGATGATCGCCGCGCTGGGGCTAAGCACGCGGCGCGGCTCGCCTGCGGGGCCGCTGGTGGCGTTTGTCGTCTATAACGTCATCTTTGGCTTCACCGTGCCTGCCATCGACAACGCCGCACATCTGGGCGGGTTGGTGGGAGGTTGGGTTTGCGGCAAGCTCCTGGGGCCGCCCCGAAGGGGGTATGGGGGCAGAAAGCTTGTCAGATATCTTTTGGCACCTGCCTTTGCGGTGGCTCTGGCGGTAACGCTCGGCTCCTTCGCCGATGAGCAGCGCTGCATAGAGGGCAAACTGCACATGGCGATGCGCGCCGTTGACAAGGACGACCGGGGCAAAGCCCTGTCAAAGGTGAGGGCGTTGTCACGGGAGTACCCCCAAAATGCGCTGGTTAGAAAAGAGCTTGGGAGGCTGCTTGCCGTGGCGGGCGACTACGAGCAGGCGCTCTTGGAGCTTGATCTGGCCCTTGCCTTGAACCCCGAAAGCGTCGACGCAGAGGGGCTTCGAGCGTTTTGTCTCGCCAACCTGGGCCGCGTTGACGAGGCGGTCTCGACGCTTGAGCGCGCCATCGAGCGCAACCCGAAGGACAGCTGGCTAAAAAACCTCCTTAAGGAGATCAGAGCCATTCAAGAGGAGCTGAGGTAGCGCTCTTCATCCCTAGCTCTATCAGTGCCTTTTTATCTATACGATACAATTTATGCCATCGCGCAAAAGAGACTGCACCGTTAACCGTTGCAGCCTCTATTTGTCGTACTATACCGTTTTATCGGCAGAGCTTAGGCCGTCGTTAAGCGCCTAAGCCGTCCCCATCGCTTTTACCCTCGCCAGATAGGCTTCGCGGCAGATACGCACGTCCTCAAGGAAGGGGGCCAGCTCGTCCATCGTCAGCGCCTGTGGGCCGTCGCACAGCGCCAGCTTGGGGCGCGGATGAAAGTCTACCAGGATCATGTTGGCTCCGGCGATAACCCCCTGAGCGGCGGCGTGGTGGATGTCGAGCAGGCCATCGGGGGCCATCACTTTTTTGCCCACCGAGTGGGAGGGATCGATGCACACCGGCAGCCTCGTCTGTCTTTTAAGCACGGGGATGTGGATGAAATCGACGAAGTTCCGGTGTGGGTCGCCGTAGTTGGTCTTCATCCCTCTCAGGCAGAAGATAATGTTGGGGTTGCCGTTAGAGGCCACGTATTCGCAGGCGTTTAGCGATTCCTCCAGGGTTATGCCCATGCCGCGTTTAAAGAGCACCGGGAACTCGGTCTGACGCCCTACGTGCTTTAGGAGTTCGAAGTTCTGGGCGTTTCGCGTGCCTATCTGCAATAAGACGCCGGTGGGGTTTCCAGCGGCCCGCAGAGCGTTGG
>CAXMSR010000236.1:0-2927 GCA_964195725.1 uncultured Kiloniellaceae bacterium
CGTGCGCGGCTATCGGCAAAGAGCTTATGGCGAGGGGGCTGTATGCCAGTCAACGACTATTTAATGGAATGGAGGGGTAGTGAGCTCGAAACAGGAACGCAAACGAAAAGCCATTCTTGAGACCTTGAGGGGGCGGGCCTTTCCGATGTCGTGCGCGGCTATCAGCAAAGAGCTTATGGCGAGGGGGTTGGAGGCGAGCGAAAGGACGGTCAGGGGTTATCTCTCAGAGCTGCGCGAGCGGGGGCAGACCGAATCGCTGGGAAGGCGCGGCCACCGGCTGACGGAGGCGGGGCTGGAAGAGCTACAGGCGGCCACGGCGCTGGAGCGCGTGGGAATCCTCTCGGCGAAGATCGATGAGATGACCTACCGGATGAGCTTTGATCTCGCTTCGCGCTGCGGCACGGTGGTGATCAACACCAGCATCGTAAAGGTAGCCGATCTGCTGCGTAGCGCCGACGATATCTGCCAGGTCTTTGAAAAAGGGTACGCCATGGGGCACCTGATGGCGCTGGTCGAAGAGGGCAGCGCGATAGGTCAGATGATAGTCCCGCCCGAGTACGTGGGGTTTTGCACGGTCTGCTCTATTACGGTCAACGGCGTTCTTTTGAAAAACAGGATACCGACGCGCTCGAAGTTCGGCGGAGTCCTCGACGTCGTCAACGGAAAGGCCACTCGCTTTGTCGAGCTGATAGCCTATGACGGCACGAGCATAGACCCGCTGGAGGTGTTTATCCGCAGCGGCATGACCAACTATCTGGGGGCTATACGCGAGGGCGTTGGCCGCATTGGCGCCAGCTTTCGCGAGATCCCCGCCGAGAGCCGCCAGAGAGTGTTGGCGCTGGCCGATAAACTTCAGCAGATAGGGCTGGGGGCATTTATGGAGGTGGGCCATTCCGGCATGCCGCTCTATGGTATTCCCGTGGGCAACGGGCACGCCGGGGCGGTGGTGGTGGGTGGGCTAAACCCCATCTCCATCCTCGAAGAGCAGGGGATTCGCGTAGATTCGCGCGCGCTTTCGGGGCTGATGGAGTATAGCGAGCTTTTCCACTATACCGAGATGAAGGAGAGGCTCGTGCAGCTAGGCTCCTGATAGACGGGGCTGCTCTGGCTGCTGAGGGTGTTGCTGGCGACGCGCGAGAGGGCTGCGCTCCATGCTATCCCGGCAGACGCTGGTAATGGTTAAGGGGCGATTTCGCTCAATTTGTCCAGCATGACCGCCGTCCTGCGTATCTCATCGTAGATCAGCGAAGAGCTCATGGTGGCTCCGGTTACGGCGTCTATGTCCGGATCGAAGCCAAGCGATGTCATCTTCCTGCCCGTGAGGCGGGATTCAAAGGCTGCGGTGTCCTCGTCCGACCAATTCTGATTGCCTATTTTTGTGACGTAGATCGGTTGGAAACCCACTACTTTGCCGGTGGTGTCGAAGGCGAAGGCGAAGGTGTTGGTGTGGCAAAGATCGCACACAGGGCGGCGGGCGGTCACCCGTACGAAGAGGTCCATAGGTCCGGTATCGGGGTCGATGGCCTGGAATAGTTTCGTGCCGTCTGCGAGCGTTATCTCTTTAACCCTTACCGGTTTTCCGGCAACCCTGTTTAAGACAGAAACGATGATCTGCGTCTTGGTGTTCTCAGAGATCTCAGGCGGTGCCTCACGCTGCGAAGCAGGTGTTCCCCGGTCGGCGGTGAAGGGGATTCTTTCACCTGCTAACAGGCGTTTTACCCCCGCAAGAATCAGGGTGTTTTCCATCTTTCCTATGTGGTAATCGGTCAACAGCCAGCTCCCGCCGTCTCTTACCATGAAAAGCGACAGCGGAGTGCCGCCAGGGTCGCCGAAGGCGTCGATAGCCGTAAAGTTCGGGTCGCCACTGATCGGGTAGGTAAGCTTGCGATCGCTGCGAAAGCGGCTGACACCCTTGGCGCTGTTGCCCTGGCCCAGCGCCAGCACCTTTACGCGGTCTTTAAGGCCCTCGGCCTCAAGCTGCTCCCATAACGATTGCATGTGCGCGGCCTGCTCCCAGCAGCTAAGGCAGAAGCGGTTGAAGAGCTCTAAAACAAGCACATCGCCCTTTATGTCGTTGATACGGAAGGTCTCAATGTTTTTATCAAGTCCCAGGAGCAGGTAGTCGTCGGGGGAGAGGAGCTTGGTTACCTCAACGTTGGGTGCCAACTCGTTCAAGCCGATTTTATCGTCTGTGTCGGTGCAAAATGCCGATACCGCAAGCAAGATCAATGACAACGTCAATACCACTCGTTTCACTGTTACTCTCCCGAAGATGAATTATCAGTTCGCCAAATCCTGCGCAAACAATAACACCAGTCGCTCATTTAGAGGAACGCAATTACCATGTGTTGTGGTAGAAACTATGTTTCAAAGTCTAACAGGTTTTTTCAGACTGGCAGCTATGAACGACGGCAGACTTCCGCGTAACGCGATACTTATGATGCTTGTGATCTGTTGCGTGTGGGGCGGCAACATGGCGGCAATAAAGATCGGCTCGAAATGGCTCGCTCCGGCGTTCGGTGCGGCGGTGCGCTCTGCGGTCGCAGCACTTCTGCTCTTTGTCTGGATGCGCTTTAAAGGGGTGCCGCTCTTTCCAAACCGCTCGATCACCGTTCACGGCCTTGTGGTCGGCCTGCTCTTCGGAGTCGAGTTCGCCTTCATCTTTATGGGGCTCCAGTACACGCTGGCGTCCAGGGCCTACGTGTACATTTACACCCACCCTTTTTTTGTCGCCCTCGGCGCGCACTTCATTTTCAGCAACGACCGGTTAAACCCGCCCAAAGCGTTGGGGCTCTCGCTGGCCTTTGGCGGTGTGGCGCTCCTGTTTGCCGACAACTGGGGAACCACGAGCAGTGAGATGCTTCGCGGGGACGTCATGCTGCTTCGGGGTAGCTTCTTCTGGGGCTTTACAACGCTTTAAATAAAAA
>CAXMSR010000237.1:0-2924 GCA_964195725.1 uncultured Kiloniellaceae bacterium
GCTGGAGCAGTTGGTGAAGTTCGGTCCGATCCGGCGGTCGTACCTCTTCCTCGGCGAGATTCGGATTATGGTCTCGGACCCGGAGTGGATCAAGCACATCCTCGTCACCAACGCCGGGATGACCTGGGACGGCGTGGTGTGGAAGATGAGCGAAGAGCAGTGGGACCGCGTCATCGACGTTGACCTCAAGGGCACGTTTAACTACCTGCGCGCCGCAGCCCCCATCTTCAAGGGCCAGAGCTATGGCCGCTTTATCACCGTAACCTCGATCAACGGCATTCGCGGCAAGTTCGGCCAGACCAACTACTGTGCCGCCAAGGCCGGAGCCATCGGCCTGACCAAGGCCACGGCCAAAGATCTGGGCAAGTTCGGCGTCACCTCAAACTCTGTCGCCCCCGGCTTCATCCTCACCGAGATGGGCGAATCGATGCCCGAAAAATTTCGCCAGGCCGCCATCGACGAGACGACGCTTAAAAAAGCGGGCACCACCGATGACGTCGCCTCCCTGGTGACCTTCCTCGCCTCCGACGCCGCCGGCCACATCACCGGCGAAGTTATCAAGGTAGACGGCGGCCAGTACATCTAAAAAATCGAGACAGGAGACCATTGCAGCCATGAGCGACTATAATTTCATAAAGACCTGGGAAAACGATGGTGTAGCGTACATCTCCATCAACCGCCCTCCGTTTAACGTCCTCGACATCCCCACGATGGAGGAGCTCAACTCCGCCCTGGTGGAGGTGAAAGCAAACGAGCTGGCGCACAGGGCGCTGGTCATCACCAGCGAGGGCGAAAAAGCCTTCAGCGCCGGCGTCGATGTCTCTGATCACACCGAGGAGAAGATGGAAGGAATGATCGAGACCTTCCACGACATCTTCCACAACCTCGACGCCCTTGAGCTCCCGGTGATCGCGGCGGTCAAGGGCGCGGCCCTTGGCGGCGGCTGCGAACTGGCGATCTACTGCGACATGATAGTGGCCGCCGACAACCTGAAGATCGGCCAGCCCGAAATTCAGGTCGGCGTCTTCCCCCCGGTCGCAGCAGTGGTGCTGCCCCGCATCATGCCCGAGAAAAAAGCGTTCGAGCTTCTGATGGGCGGCGGCATAATCCGCGCCGAGGAAGCCAAAAGCTACGGGCTTGTAAACCACGTCTTCCCCGCCGCCGAGTTCGACGAATCCCTTGAGAAATTCCTGGGCAGCTTTCGCGCACTCTCCGGCTCGGTCATGCGCATGACCAAACGCGCAATTCGTCAGGCAAAGGGCCTCCCCTTCCCCGAAGCGCTCCACAAAGTCGAAGAGCTGTATCTGGGTGAGCTGATGGAGACCAAAGACGCGAAAGAGGGATTGGCAGCCTTCATGGAGAAACGTAAAGCCGTATGGAAACACTGCTAGCCTGGAAGAGCTGTCACACACTGGATTTTTACAGGAGACCGAAAGGGATCGCATGGCAAAGATAGAGAAGATAAAAACCTGGCAGATGACCAAGCCCGCCAACCCCAAATCAGGCGAAGCCGGGGTGATAGAGTACGCCGAGATAGACGCACCGGAGCTAGGCCCCGAAGATGTGCTGATCGAAATAGCCGGGTGCGGCGTATGCCACACCGATCTGGGCTTTTTCTACGATGGCGTCCCCACTATCGAGGCTACGCCCCTGACGCTGGGCCACGAGATTAGCGGGACAGTAGTAGATGGCCCCGCCGACTGGCTGGGCAAAGAGGTGATAGTCCCCGCCGTCATGCCCTGCAACGACTGCCCCATCTGCGCGGCAGGCCGTGGCAACCGCTGCCTCTCCCAGAAGATGCCGGGCAACTCGATCGGCCCCTACGGCGGCTTTTCAAGCCACATTGCCCTGCCCTTTGCCGATCTTTGCGTAGTTGAAACGCGCGACATGCCGCTAAGCCATCTGGCAGTAGTGGCCGACGCGGTGACTACCCCCTATCAGGCGGCGATGCGTGCCGAGCTGAAGCCCGGCGACAACGTCATCGTCACCGGAGCCGCAGGCGGCGTGGGCTCGCACATGGTGCAGGTGGCCAAAGCCCTTGGCGCAGCCACCGTCATCGGCATCGACGTGGACGACGAGCGCCTGAAGCGCACTGAGGAATTCGGCTCCGACGCCTCTATCAACTGCGCCGGGCTAAGCGCCAAAGAGGTAAAAGGCGCGTTCAAGGCGATCTGCAAAGAGCGCGGCATCGCTTCCAACTACGGCTGGAAGATCTTTGAAGTCTCCGGCTCCAAGCCGGGGCAAGATCTGGCGCTCTCGCTCCTGTCGTTTACCGGCAAGCTCATAGTGGTCGGCTTCACCCTGGCTAAAAACGAGTACATGCTCTCCAAGCTCATGGCGTTCGACGCCGAGATAATCGGCACCTGGGGCTGCCTGCCCAAGTACTACCCCGAAGTGCTAAAGCTGGTGAACGATGGCAAAGTGGTGCTGGCCCCCTTCATCGAGACGCGCCCGCTCTCCACGATCTGCGAAGTCTTTGACGAGGTTCACTCCAAAAAGACCGACAAACGCATCATCCTTGAACCCGATTTCGACAAGTAATCCGACTTTTACACAAATTTAAATAGACCATCTTACCGGGAGTTTTGAAAATGGGACTTGATTGGCTACCCAGAGATAACGAACTGAAAAACCACGCCCTCTTCAGCGACGAGCATTGGGGCACCGAAGCACCCTGCACCATCTACGAAAAGCGTGCGATCACCGACCCGGAGGGCAAGGTCATCGATGACCTGTACACGGCCTGGATCACGCTGAACAATCCGGCCCAGTACAATTCCTACACCACCGAGATGGTCAAAGGCGTGATCGCCGGCTTCCAGGCGGCTTCATCGGACCGTTCGGTCGTCGCGGTGGTCTTCACCGGCGCGGGCGACAAGGCCTTCTGCACTGGTGGCAATACCAAGGAATACTCCGAGTACTAC
>CAXMSR010000238.1:0-1957 GCA_964195725.1 uncultured Kiloniellaceae bacterium
CTGGGCCCGTGCGCTTCTGACATTTCCAAAAGTAACGCCGGCAACGCCAAGAGTTACGCTCTTCAAGAATTTTCTTCTGCTCCAGCTACCCACGCCCAACTCCTTAACAAAGAAAACACATTGAAATGAAGGATAATTCGGAGCATGTTATGTTGCAAGCGGTTGCGTGTCAACATTCACATACCATTTAGTATGCTCCTGTACTTGGACAATTTCTCCCCCTTGCCATAAACGTCAGTATATAGTATTAAATCCCTTCTTTTATATTGCACTTTATCAGCAGGCCCGACGAGCGATTTTCGGGCGGGCCATTAGACGGAGCTTACGTATGAGCAGAAATCACAACATCGCGATCCTCCCCGGCGACGGCACCGGCCCCGAGGTAGTTGAGCAAGCGTTGCGCGTCATCGACGCCGCCGAGGACAAATTTGGCTTCACAACCGACCGGGTTCATTACGATTTTGGCGGCGACCGCTATCTTCGCACAGGCGAAGTGCTGCCCGACTCTGCCCCGGACGATCTGCGCCAGCACGACTCGATACTCTTGGGTGCCATCGGCCACCCCGACGTAAAGCCGGGCATCCTGGAGAAGGGCATCCTGCTGCGCCTGCGCTTCGAGCTCGACCAGTACATCAACCTTCGCCCGGTAAAACTTTTTCCCGGCGTCCAGTCCCCCCTGGAAGACAAAGGGCCCGAGCACATCGATTTTGTCGTCGTGCGCGAGAACACCGAGGGGCTCTACGCGGGCGCAGGCGGCTTTCTGCGCAAGGGCACCCCCCACGAGATAGCGGTGCAAGAATCGATCAACACCCGCATGGGTGTCGAGCGTTGCCTGCGCTACGCCTACGAGTACACTAAAAAGAGGGGCAAGGACAACAAGCTGACCCTGTGCGGCAAGACCAACGTGCTGACCTACGCCTTTGACCTGTGGGAGCGCGCCTTTAACGAGGTGGGCGCCGAGGATTATCCCGACATCGAACGCGACTACGCGCACGTTGACGCCATCTGCATGTGGATGGTGAAAAACCCCGAGTGGTTTGACGTCATCGTCACCGACAACATGTTCGGCGACATCATCACGGACCTGGGCGCGATGATCCAGGGCGGCATGGGCATCGCCGCCGGTGGCAACATCAACCCCGAAGGCGTGTCGATGTTCGAGCCGATCGGCGGCTCTGCTCCCAAGTACACCGGGCAGAACGTCATCAACCCGCTGGCGGCGATATGCGCAGGCACGATGATGCTCGACGAGCTGGGCGAGACCGAAGCGGCCCTGGCAATCGAAAAAGCCGTGATGTACGTCACCGCCGAGAAGCTCGAAACCCTCGCCGCCGGACGCATGGGCTACTCCACCTCCGAGGTGGGCGAGTTGGTGATCGCAGAGTTGATCAAGTAGGCAAGTAGGATCAACCGCTGAGAACTTAAAAAGGGCCGCCCCACCACGGGGGCGGCCCTTTTTTGCTTTATTGCCCCCGCGCCGGGTCGTGTTTTTCGCTACTGTAGCCGCCAACCGGCAGCGCACTCGCACCGGGTGGCAAGGTCGTGGTATAGTTTCCCCTGATTTTTTCCGGCCCGCAGTCTCGGGCTCGTTTGCCATTTAAATGGGAGGCAACATGCGCAGTCATCTCGCCCTGGCGCTCGCCTTTGCCCTCGCGCTCTTATGCGTAGGCGACGTTTTAGCGCTTTATGAAGATAATTACAGAACGACTAACGTCAGTGTTTCGGGGCTCACCCAACATTTGATCTACCGGAGCACAACCGACGGCGGTCGCCTCCACATTAAAGACGCGGACGCGGGCCCGATAAGCACGGGCAACGCCGCCGACATACGCCCGGCAGCCGCAGTGATAGGCGGCAACATAAATGTCTTCTACGTTGACGCGGCGACAAACGACATTCGCCGCATCATCGTCACCGACCCCACGATCCCCACCGTCTTCACCGACGAAGTGTTTCT
>CAXMSR010000238.1:1999-2914 GCA_964195725.1 uncultured Kiloniellaceae bacterium
GACGATTTGTTCGATCTTCCCCTGGCGCTGGCCGTGGATGAGCAGGGCGTCGAGCTGGCCGTGTCGGTCGCAAGCGCGGTCGCCGAGATTCGCCGCTGGAATATCGCCGACGGGTCTGTGCTGACCCCGATCATTCCCGTCGGCCCCGTAGTCGGCCCCGTCGATAGCGAACTGCAGGTGTGCTACAAGTCGTTTAACTCCATCGCCTACGATTTCCCAAGCGCCTATGATCTGACCAGCAACCCCAGCCTCTCGACCTCTTACAGCCCCAGTCTTCTGGTCTACGGCGCCGACAGCTGCATCGACACCACCACCATCAGCTGCGCCTGCGCGACCGACTTTTACAACTCGGTGGGCGTGGTCGATCTGGCAACCGTGGACTCGGCGCTGGAGGTCTCTTACCCCTTCGACTCCCAGGACAACGACGCGGTGTCCTACTTTTTCCCGGCCTTTAACCCCTTTGACAACAAAAAGATCGCCGCCGACGAGCTCTCGGCTACCGGTTCAAGAGTGGTCGTCGCAACGGTGGACGTCGCCACGGGGGGCAGCGTGTTGACCGAGGTAGTGGCCAACCCCCCCTTCTCTCTGGGGATGCCCAGCTGGAGTCTCGACGGCGCTACTGATTTTATAGTGACCGACGATGACGGCGCAAACTCGAACCTCGTCTCTGTCACCGGCTCGACAACGCCTGCCCTGGCCGTGCCCGACGCCGACCTGCCGGTTCAGGTGCTTGACGGGCTCAGGCCGTTTTTTGCGTCGTTTGTCACGAACCCCTCCCCCATTGATTATGGCGTCGTCGATCCGGATGATACCCAGACAGTCGATGTCGTCTTCCTCAACGACGGCAATCTGGGCTTTGAGATCACCGCTATCGCTGCCCAGCCCGGCAGCGTTTTCGACTTCGAGTGGCTCACG
>CAXMSR010000239.1:0-2609 GCA_964195725.1 uncultured Kiloniellaceae bacterium
CAACCCCGGCGACGAGCCCGAGATAGTGGCCGACGCCGCCGACATCCCCGAACTACCCCTTGAAAAGCCTCGCCAAGAGACTTTAGAAGAGATAATGGAAGACCTAGATGGCGATTGATCGTTTACAGAAAGTATTGGCACATCGCGGGGTGGCATCGCGCCGCGCCGCCGAAGAGATGATTAAAATGGGCCGCGTCCGGGTGGACGGCATGATAGTCACCGAGCTGGGCGTGAAGGTAGACCCCGACGTCGCGATCATCGAGGTCGACGGCGAGCTGGTGGGCGAAAAGCAGCACCCGGTGCTGATTATGCTGAATAAACCGCGCGGCTACGTGGCCACGGTGAAGGACAAGCACGCCGAAAAGACGATAATGGAGCTGGTGAAGTTCGAGGGCCGCCGCCTCTACCCCGTGGGCAGGCTCGACATGGATTCACGCGGACTTCTATTGATGACCGACGACGGCGAGCTGTCGCACAAGCTCTTGCACCCCTCGCACTTTATCGAGAAGGTCTACGAGGTGCGCGGCAGGGGAGACCTCAGCAAGAAGGATATGGAGAAGCTGGCTACCGGCGTCGATCTGGAGGACGGCAGGACCGCCCCGGCGAAGCTGGAAGAGGTGAAGATGGACAAGGGGCGCCTCCGCTTTCGCATCGTCTTAAAAGAGGGCAAAAAGCGTCAGATACGCCGCATGGTTCAGGCGCTGGGCGGCCACGTCACCGATATTCGCCGCACCGATTTTGCGGGGCTTACCATAGGCACGCTGCCCGAAGGCCACTGGCGCCTCCTCGGCCCCGGCGAGATTCATGCTCTTCGCAAACGAGTTGAAAAAGCACAGATCGAAAAAGACAAGCAGGAGAAGCCCGGTGGCAATAAACGAAAAAGCTAAAGCTCGGCTGGGTGAGCTGCGAAGCGACATCGACGCCGCCGACGCGCGCATTTTAAAGCTCCTGAACGAGCGCGCCAAGCTGGCGCTTGAGGTGGGCAAGGTAAAGCAGTCCAAGGGCGCTACCTTCTACGTGCCTGCGCGCGAAGAGGATCTGGTGCGCCGCCTGACCGAGCTAAACGAGGGGCCTTATCCCACCAGCGGCATCAGGCCGGTGTGGAAAGAGATCATCTCGGCCTCGCTCTCGCTCGAGCAGCCGCTGTCGGTGGCCTATCTCGGCCCCCAGGCCACCTTCACCCATCAGGCGTGCCGCAAACGCTTTGGCCTCTCGGCGCGCTACCTGCCGGTGCGCACCATCTCCGATGTCTTCGACCACGTCGAGAAGGGCAAGGCCGACTACGGCGTCATCCCGGTAGAGAACACCACCGAGGGCGTGGTCAGCCATACGCTCGACAAGTTCATGGAATCGGAGATGAAGATCGTCGGCGAAGTCGCCCTGCGCATCTGCCAGAACCTGCTGAACCTTAGCGGCAACCTCGACGACGTAAAGCGCGTCTACTCGCATCCGCACGCCCTGGCGCAGTGCCGCGACTGGCTGGAGGCGCATATGCCCACAGTGCCGGTGCTAGACGCCTCTTCCACCTCCCAGGCGGCGAAGATAGCCGCCGAGGACGAGGGCGCGGCGGCGATAGCGGGGGTGTTGGCCGCCGACCTCTACGGGCTGGAGACGGTAGAGGCCAGCATCGAAGACAACCCCAACAACTTCACGCGCTTCCTCGTCATCGGCCGCGACATGCCCGAACGCGGCGAGCACAACAAGACGACTATCCTCTTCTCGGTAAAAGATCAGGCGGGCGCGCTCTACAAGATGCTCAGCCCCTTCAACGAGAACAACGTCAACCTAACCAAGATCGAGTCGCGCCCCCATCGGCGCAAGGCGTGGGAGTATGTCTTCTTCCTCGATTGCCTGGCCCACATCGACGAGCCCAACCTGCAAAAGGCGCTCGAAGGGCTGGACAAGGTCTGCCGCTATGTAAAGGTGCTGGGCTCCTACCCGATAGAAGAGCCCGAAGGTTAGCCGGAATCCGAACCGACGCTCCCCTGGAGATTCAAAATGAGTTCCAACCGCTTCACTGCGATGTGTTCGCCCGGTATTTTGGGCATAAAGCCCTACAAACAGGGCAAGACGACCGAAGAGCTGGCACGCGAGCGCAGTATTGCGCGCATCGTCAAGCTAGCCAGCAATGAAAACCCGGTAGGCCCCTCGCCCCGGGTAGGCGAAGCGGTCGCCCTTCGGGCAAAGACGCTGAATCGCTACCCCGACGGCAGCGGCTTCGAGCTCAAAAGCGCGCTGGCCGCCAACCTTTCTCTTAACATCGACCAGTTGACGCTGGGTAACGGCTCTAGCGAGATAATCGAGATGATGGTGCGCCTCTTTGTGCGCCCCGGTAAAAAAGTGGTGCTTGCGAGCCCGTCGTTCTCCATCTACGCCATCGCCGTCGAGGCCCAGGGGGGCGAGGTGGTGAACGTGCCGCTGCTAGAGCACGACATCGACCTAGAGGCGGTCTCAAAGGCGGTGGACACAGACACCGCGCTCATCATCCTTGGGAGCCCCAACAACCCCACCGGCAAAGTCTTTGGGCGTGGCGCGTGGGAGGCGTTTCTGGAGCGCACTCCATTAGA
This sequence comes from uncultured Kiloniellaceae bacterium, assembly GCA_964195725.1. Classification (GTDB taxonomy): domain Bacteria; phylum Desulfobacterota; class Deferrisomatia; order Deferrisomatales; family BM512; genus CAXMSR01. The sequence continues at coordinate 2,568 of CAXMSR010000239.1, forward strand.
CGTGGCGGTGCTCTTGGACGAAGCCTACGCCGAATACGTGGA
>CAXMSR010000239.1:2619-2909 GCA_964195725.1 uncultured Kiloniellaceae bacterium
ACCTTCTCAAAGGCCTACGGGATTGCGGCGCTGCGCATCGGTTACGCCATCGGCCCCGCCGAGATCATCGACTACATGGACAGGCTGCGGCTGCCCTTTAACGCCAACGCAGCGGCGCAGGCTGCGGCGGTGGCGGCGGTGGGCGATGGCGAACACCTGAAGCGCTGTGTAGCCGAGAACCGGAGCGGGCGCGCAAGGTTGCAAGAGTTCTTCGCCGCCTCCGGGGTGGAGTTCATCCCCAGCCAGGCCAACTTCGTCCTCGCCAACGTGGGCGGGGGCGATCGTTTTTT
>CAXMSR010000240.1:0-2901 GCA_964195725.1 uncultured Kiloniellaceae bacterium
CGTGGTGCCGGGGCTGTTAAAGTGGAGCGACAAGCGCACCGCCGAGCGCGTGGACGGGCTCTTGCACCTGTTCGGCCTGGCCCCCGGCGACTACCGCGACAAGTACCCCCGGCAGCTCTCCGGAGGCGAAGCTCAACGAGTTGGGGTGGCGCGCGCGCTTGCCGCCGACCCTGCGATACTGCTGATGGACGAGCCCTTCGGCGCGCTCGACCCCATTACCCGCGAAGTGCTCCAGACCGAGTTCGCGCGCATCCAGCGCGAGCTGAAAAAAACCATCGTCTTCGTCACCCACGACATCGACGAAGCGATACGGCTGGCCACCCGCATCGTCATATTGAAAGAGGGCAGGCTGGTGCAGCACGACACCCCCGAGGCGATCCTTTCTGCCCCGGCTGACAGGTTCGTACGCGAGTTCATCGGAGCCGACCGGGCGCTAAAGCGCCTCTCGCGCCTGAAGGTCGAAGGATTCTCGCGCCGCGCCGCGTCCATCGCCGTCGGGCAGTCGCTGGGAGAGGCGCAACTGGCGATGGGAGAGAGCAGGTATCTGTGGGTGATCGACGGCGCGGGTGTAGTAGTAGGGTGGCTCGACGCTTCGGAGCTAAAGGGGAGTGCGCCGACAACTGCGCCGGCAACCACGGCTGCAACCGTCGCCGACGCCATGACAGCCGCCTCGGTCGGCGAGTGTGGCGTAACCGCTGATTCGACCCTGCGGGATGCGCTTGCCAGAATGATGCAGTCGGGCATACGCACCGCGCCGGTGGTGGACGCGGCGGGGCGGCTGGTGGGCGAAGTCGGCCTTGACGTCGTGATGGAGGCGTAGCGGATGAGCAGACGTGACGCTACGCTGACGCCGCCCGCACAGTCGACAGCGCTGGCTCCGCTGGCGGCGCTGGCAGTGTTGATCCCGCTGTTTGTCCTGCTCACCTTTGAGGAGGGGATATGGCGCTGGCTCTTTAGCCGTTTGTTTCCCGATCTTGGCCAGCTGGTCTACTCCCTTGCTCCCTTCTCTCAGCTGGTGGTGGAACACCTGATCCTGGTGGGGCTCTCCTGCGGGGTGGCGCTGGTGGTGGGGGTGGGCGCGGGTATTGCGGTCACCCGGCAGTGGGGGCGCGATTTTTTGCCAGCCGTCGATGCGCTGGCCTCGATGGGGCAGACCTTCCCGCCGGTGGCGGTGCTGGCGGTGGCGGTGCCCGTCGGCGGCTTTGGCTTTCGCCCGACGCTGATTGCGCTGGTGCTCTACGGTCTTTTGCCGATAGTGCGAAACACCATTATGGGACTAAACGCGGTGGACCCTGCGCTGATCGAAGCTGGCAGGGGGATGGGGATGACGCGCACGCAATTGCTGATGCGGGTAGAGCTGCCGTTGGCGGCGCCGGTTATCCTCGCCGGGGTGCGCATATCTAGCGTCATAAATATAGGCACCGCAGCGCTGGGGGCCAGCATCGGCGCCGGAGGGTTGGGCAAGCCCATCGTCGCAGGGCTGATTGGCGACAACCCCGCCTACGTCCTTGAGGGCGCAGTCCTCGTAGCACTCCTGGCCGTGATCGTCGATACCGCTCTGGGGCTGGGGTTGCGGAGCATAAAAAGCGCAGCGCCCTAGCGACAAACACTCTTTAGCCTACTTTTAAATTAAGTTTTCCTGCTGTCTACCGGGTTTTTGATCCAGATATTCAAGTTGCAGCTTCTAGTCCTGCTTGAAGGATGTGTCGGCCCATTTATGGAGCCGCGCCGCGCCTCGCAGGAGAGCTGTGGAGGGGGTGGGGAGAAGACCGTCGTCGGTGAGGGAGCGGCTTAGATCGCTGCCAGTGCTTCTTCTTTGGAGACCAGCCCGTCGGCGGCTTTTAGAAGTGCGTCGTCGGTCAATATGCGCACTCCGGTGGCGCAGAGGGCCTCTTTCATGCGCTGCTCACTCGCATGGCCCATGACAAGCTTGGTCAGGAGCTCGCTGGCGGGGAAGAGTTCGTAGATGCCCACTTTACCCATCTTGCCGGTTTGTCCGCAGCGCCTGCAGCCGTTGGCGCGGTAGAGCTTGGGCGAGCGCCTGTCGGTGAGCCGCTTTAGCTCCTCCAGCATGTGGCCGGAGGGCTCTTCGCTCTCAAGGCAGTGGGAGCAGAGCATGTTGACCAGCCTTTGGCCCACCACGCCCCGAAGCTCGGAGGCCAGAAGGGTGGGGTCGACCCCCATTGAGATGATCTTGGCGATAAAGCCGAGCGCATCATGATGATCGGCGCGCCCCAGCACCAGCGCCCCCGCGCGGGTGGCTCGCAGCGCCGCCTGTAGCGCTCTGGGGGTGCTGAGGTCGTGAATCATCAGGTGGTCGATGTCCTGGCCGCTTAGTGCTTCGAGAAGCCACTGGGCGTCGATGCCGGGGAGTTGATCGGGGTCTAGCTGCTCGATTCCCTCCAGGCGGCGCTTGATGGGGCTCTCCACCGTGACCGAGCGTTTGCCGGGCAAGCGCAGCTCTTCGAGCGTGGCGTAGATGGTGGTGGTCTTTCCGCCGCCCGGCGGGGCGGGGAAGAGGATGAGGCCGCTTTTGCGGTTTATCATCTCGCGGTAGGTCGCCAATACTTCGGGGTACATGCCCAGAACGTCGAGGGTCGGGGCGGCGTGCAGGGGCGGGTATTCCAGTGTGAGCACCGCTGATTCGCCCGAAGGCAGGGGGATGGAGTTAAAGCCGAGTCGGTAGTGGGTGCCGCCCAGTCTGGCGTCGAAGAAGCCCTGAATGATCTGCCCGTTGCCGCTTTCGAGGCCGCACAGCGCGCGGAGCTTTTTCAAGAGTAAGTCGCCAGCCTTTGCCGGAGCTTCATACGTCTTGCTCAGGGTGTCGCCCTCCCGAAAACGCAGGCGCATCGCGCCGTCGCCGCTCTGAAGGTGAATGTGCGACACGCCAAGGGTGGCAGC
>CAXMSR010000241.1:0-320 GCA_964195725.1 uncultured Kiloniellaceae bacterium
CAAATACCACCCCGATGCCATCGGTCCTGCCGAACACCGGGAGCTACGCCATACAAGTTCTGAAATCTTCATCATCGTAAGTGAAGCTTTTGGGACGCTGGAGACGCAGCACAAAAGAGATACATACAGAAAACGCATCGAGAACGAGACCGCCCACTCGACGGCGGAGGAGACGTTGGCAGCCGAAGCCGAGTTTCAGGAAGGGATGGGGCTGTTCAGGAAGAGGTTTTGGGAGAAGGCCGCCGAAAAGTTTGTCCGGGCAGTGGAGAGAAATGCAGAAGAACCCGACTACCACCTGCTTTTAGGGTTGGCTACGCTGC
>CAXMSR010000241.1:330-2869 GCA_964195725.1 uncultured Kiloniellaceae bacterium
TAAACCCCCACTTCGCGAGGCCGCTCTTTGAGATCGGCAAGATCGCAAACCTTCAGGGCGACCAAGAGCAAGCCGTCACCTATATGGTGCGCGCGCTAAGGAGTGCTCCGAAAAATCCCGACATCCTGCGTGAGCTGAGGCTTATCCAGTCGAGGGGGACACGCAAGATAAAGAAGCTGATCGCCACGCTGGTCAACAGCCGATAGTAGCGCCGCAGCGCCTAGAACCGCACCTGCGCAGTTGGCCCGGCCATGGTGGACAAAATATATGAGGGGGGCGAGACGCCTAGAAGACGACTCCATTTTGATTTTTGTATTTACCTTCGACACGGGTGCGCACAGCCCGGCTTATTTCAGGGCCCTTGGCCTCGATGCCGCGCTTGTCGCAGCGCGACTCCACTGCGCGAAGTGCTGTGACCACTTCGTTGCCCACCTGATCGTTTGCAATCCCCGCTTTCATCAACCGCACCATCAGGCCGGTGACTTCTGTGAGACACGCTTCCCGGCACCCGACTGCGTCGGCAGTCTCGATGACACGGACGATGATCGGCTTTGAGCCGTCCATAGCGTAATAGTGCGCCAGCGAGGGCTCGATGGCGGCCATCTCTTTGGAGGTGAGCTTTACACCACCGCTCACCTGATCGCCCAGCCTGTGTTCAGCACAATGAGCACTAAAGGCGACGAGGCAAAGCATAACGACAAAAACTACCAGCGCGGTTACTTTGAAACGCATACATTCCCCACTGCAACTGCACCCGGCGACAGCCGATAACGGCCTGCCCGGCACTATTGAAACAATAAAACCCCCTACGGGATACTACATATATCGTTTTAAGTCAAAACCCTTGATCGACTTCTGAAGAAACCCCCTCGCGATACTGCTCCAGCGCCCGCCCGATAATCGCCAGCTCCGAGCGGGTCAGCACTTGCTCCAGAATCGGCAACTGCGCCTCGAACATCGAGCGCCCGCCAGTCATCTCGCCTTCAAAACAGCGCAGCATGTCGCGATCGAACCGGGTCCACTGGTGCTCGTGCAGCGTGGGATTGCCCGCGCTTACCACCACCCGTTTTGCGCCGACACGCAAAAGCTCGATGGGAAAGAGCGCGCAGGAAAACGGCTTCGTCTCATGTATAGAGCAGATGCCGTCTATCAGCTCGGGGCAGCGGGTCTCAACCTTGCAGCAGAGATTTCGCCCCATCAGCGGCCTGCACCTGTCGGCGTCGCAGCTCCAGTCCTGCGCCAACGCAACGTCCAGATATAGCCCCCCGCGCAGCGGTATCAAGTGGTCGATGAACTGTTTTAACGCCGGGCTCTCTTCAAGCTCCAAAAATGGTTCTTCATCAATTATCATGGTGTTGTGCAAACCTTCGGCTAAACTTGTTTATGGTCTTCATTTTAAAGCGCACTTACAAAAATGGAGCGGTGAAAGTGCAGATAACGGTAGCTAAAACCCTGGTGAGCTGTATCCGGGGCGATCTGACGGTGCAAAGAGTAGACGCCATCGTCAACGCAGCCAACCCGAAGCTGGCAGGCGGAGGCGGCGTTGACGGCGCTATCCACCGGGCTGGTGGCCCAGCCATCATGGCCGAGTGCCGCGAACTGATCGCCCGCATCGACACCCTGCCGGTGGGCCAAGCCGTAGCGACTACGGCGGGGCGGCTACCCGCCAGCCACGTAGTCCACACGGTGGGGCCAGTGTGGCGGGGCGGAGGGCATGGCGAACGAGAAAACCTTGCGAGCGCCTACCGCGAATCCCTGAAATGCTGCGAGACCCTGCGGCTAAAGACGGTGGCGCTGCCCGCCATCTCGGCAGGGGTCTACGGCTACCCGCTTGCGCAAGCCGCCGAGGTGGCCGTGGAGTCGATCTGCCTCTATGCCCGAACTTCGCAGAGCTTTGACGAGCTGCGCTTTGTGCTCTTTAGCGAAGAGGCGCTGCATGCTTTCAAGATCGCGCTGGCAAAGCTGCGCTAACTCGACTCGACACGTATCTCCATGATCGCCTTTTTGTTTATCCAATAGATTTGCGGGCCGCGCTCAACGCGCAGCCACTCGCAGTCGCTGCCGTTAATATAATCGGAAACCCGAAAAAAGTCGTGGACTTCAGGCATAATCAGATCACCCTCCAGCGCCCCCAACCCGGCGACGTTGAAGCGGGCGGGTACCCTTTTTACGAATTGCAGCTCGCGCTCGTCGCTTTTCCCCGAGAGGATGGCGGCGAGGTTGGCCTTGCCGACTAGGAAGAACTCCCCCCCGCTGTCGTTGAGCGGAAGGAAATACGACGTTTCCTCCAAGAGCTCTTCCAGGGTCTGTCTGCCGCCGTGTATCTTCGAGTGCGGAGCCAGAAACACCGAGCCCTCTGAAGTAGACCCATCGATCAGCGTCAAGACGACATTGATCTCCTGCTTCTCTATTTTGTAGCGATCTTTCATTGCTCAATATCCTCTGGTGGCACCGATAGGAATTTGGCGAAAAGCTCTTTGTTGACCGACTTCACGTAGGCCTCTTCAGCCCCAATTTGCCCGGCCTCCACAAGCTCCAG
>CAXMSR010000242.1:0-2842 GCA_964195725.1 uncultured Kiloniellaceae bacterium
ATCGTCCATAACGGCATTGTAGAAAACTATCTCGAGCTGCGCAAAGAACTACGCGCCGAGGGCTGCGTCTTTAGCTCCGACACCGACACCGAGGTTGTGCCGCACCTCATCCACTACTATATGGACAAAGGGCTCGGCGTAGAGGCAGCGTTTAGAAAATCGCTTGCGCGCCTTACCGGCTCTTACGCGGTGGCCGTCGTCTGCAGCTCTGATCCCGGCAAGGTCTACGCCGCCCGCCGCGCGAGCCCGCTGGTGGTGGGATTGGGCGACGGCGAAAACTTCGTCGCCAGCGACATCCCCGCGCTCTTGCCCCACACCCGCACCATGGTCTTTCTTGAAGAGGGCGACGTAGTGGTGCTCGACGCCGATAAAGTACTGATCACCGACGCCGAAGGCAATGCAGTAAACCGCGCCACCACCGACATCGACTGGTCGCCTGCCATGGCTGAAAAAGGCGGTTACAAACACTTCATGCTAAAAGAGATCTTCGAGCAGCCACGCGCCGTGGCCGACACCCTGTCGGGCAGGCTCCACCCGCTCACCGGGCACGTCGAGCTCGAAGGCGGCGAACGCGCAGAAGAGATCGCCAGGAGCCTCAAATCGCTCCACATCGTCGCCTGCGGCACCAGCTACCACGCCGCGCTCACCGCCCGCTACTGGATAGAGAGCATGGCGCGGATGCCGGTGACGGTTGATCTGGCCAGCGAATACCGCTACCGCGACCCGCTAATAGGCCCCGACACCGGGCTCCTCCTAATAAGCCAGTCGGGCGAGACCGCCGACACCCTGGCCGCCATGGAAGAGGGCCGCAGGCGCGGCGCGCCGGTACTGGGCGTGTGCAACGTCGTGGGCTCGTCGCTCGCGCGTGCCGCCGACGCCACCCTCTACACCCACGCCGGGCCCGAGATCGGTGTCGCCTCCACCAAGGCGTTCACCACCCAGCTCGTCACCCTCTACATGATGGCGCTCTTCTTTGCCCGCTCGCGCGGCACCTTGGGCGAAGAGGAACTAAAAGAGAAGATGTCCACCCTCATGCATCTGCCCACTGTATTAAAAGAGGTGCTGGCGCTCGACGAAGCTTGTAAAAAAGCCGCCCACGCCATAATGGACTCGCGAAGCGCCATCTTCCTGGGGCGCGGCGTACACTACCCCATCGCCCTGGAAGGCGCGCTAAAACTTAAAGAGATCAGCTACATCCACGCCGAAGGCTACGCCGCAGGCGAGATGAAACATGGCCCCATAGCGCTCGTAGACGATGATCTGCCGGTGGTGGCGCTCCTGATAAAAGACGCCCACTACGAAAAGATGCTCTCCAACGTAGAAGAGATCCGCGCGCGCGGAGGCCGCATCTTCTCCATCGCCACCGAAGGCGACGAAACCGCCGCCGCCATCAGCGAGCAGGTGCTCTACGTACCCGAGTTTGCCACCGAACTGATGCCGGTAGTCAGCACCGTGCCGCTTCAACTGCTGGCCTACCACGTAGCCGTGTTGAAAGGTACCGACGTAGATCAGCCTCGGAACTTGGCTAAATCGGTTACCGTGGAATAAAAGGTTCTGTGGCTGTGGCTGTGGATGGTGAAGGTTTACAAAAGCTAGCGTCATCTGACTGAAAAGAAACGTTTCATAAACGTATTGCAAAACTTTTGACTTTTGTAACAGGTTTATGAAAACGGCAGGATCAGCCTAAGTTTGAGAGCCATAGTAGAGTGTCAAAAACGAATGCTTTTGACACTCTGACAATGCTATGGCACACGCTTTATAGAAAAATCGCTCGGAAAAACTCCCAGCATTTTGTGAAAAATCGCCTCTATTGATTCCATCCTGCACGCCAAACACCTCAAACTCTTATCCTTTTATATGCAAACAGGCCGCATTCCCGTGGGGGAGGCGGCCTGTTCCGTTCGGCGAACCAACCGGGGCAGGGGGTTAGCGTGCCAAGGTCGTCAGGAAGCACCCGCCGGAACCACCGGAGCTCCCAGTGTTCTCTTCCGACGGCAGCTGCCAGATCAAAACTGGGTAGCCGCCCCCCTCTTCGATAAACCAGACCCCGGCGTCGGGCGTGAAATCCCACCCGGCGTCGGCATAGGTGGCTTCGCTCGTCATCTCAACGGTCGTTCGACCTGAGCCGCCAGCGGAAACCGCCACTGTGCTGGTTTCCGTGTCCCAAAACGAGTTAGTGGTAACTCCGGTCGCGCCGCTGTTATTGTCCGTACCCACTAGGCCGCCCTCGGTGAATGTGCCGGAAACCCGCCCGACGCTGTAGCCGTTGTCGATGGTTCCATAGCTAGATCCTGACAACCCGCCCGCGTGGTAGTTGCTGTCCACGTCGCCCAGGGAGTAACAATCGGCGACGCTCCCGGTTTCGTCATTGAGCCCGACGAGCCCGCCGCTGTGATAGCCGCCGGAGATGGCGCCCGTGGCATACGATTGCTCGATCATGCCGGAATTTATGCCGACCAGCCCGCCGGTGTAATAGTTGCCGGATGCGGTCCCCGTTGCGCTGGAGCGCTCGATCACGCCGGTAGCCTCATTTTCCCCCACCAACCCGCCGCTGTAGTAAGTTGAACTCGCCGTTGCCTCCGCATGAGATTCGGTGACGGTGCCGTAGTTGATCCCCACGAGGCCTCCCGTGTGGTAGCTGCCCGATACAGCCCCCGCCGCCGTGCTTTGCGCCACTTCTCCGTAGTTGACCCCGACAATGCCGCCGCTGGCACGGGAGCCCGTGATCGCAACGTCGGAAACGCACTCGGTTACGCGGCCGTAGTTGCCCCCCACGAGGCCGCCGGTGGAACCGGTGCTGGTGACGATCACCCCGCTTGAGGAGCAGCCTGTGATCAAGCCA
>CAXMSR010000243.1:0-2835 GCA_964195725.1 uncultured Kiloniellaceae bacterium
CTGCACAACCCGGAGGAGCGGCGCGGGCTGGTGCTCTTTTCCGAGCCGGAGCTTACCGCCTACCGCCGCTTTTGCGAGTTTGGCCTCACCGATCTCTTTCGCCGCTTTCACCCGGAAGGGGGGCGCTATTCGTGGTGGGATTACCGTGCCGGGATGTTGTGGAAGAAGCTGGGGATGCGCATCGATTTCATGTTGGCGACCGAATCCCTCGCTATAACGTGCAGCGAGTGCGAGATAGACGAGCGCCCCCGGCGGTGGCCCAAGCCCTCGGACCACACCATCGTCGTCGCCGACTTTGCCGTTTAAAAAATAAGCCGAAGCTATATAGCGATAAGAGAGGACCTTCAGATGGCCGATTTGAAAGAGAATAACATTAGCGATTTTAAAGAGCTGGTGCTGAAAAACCGCAGCTACCGCCGCTTTGACCCCAGTCAGGCGATAACACGGGCCAATCTGGTCGAGCTGGTCGAGCTGGCGCGCCAAACACCTAGCGCCGCCAACCGGCAGCCGCTGCGCTACCTTCTGAGCGCAGACGCGAAGCTTAACGCGAAGATATTCCCCAATCTGGTATGGGCCGCGTATATGAAGGACTGGCCCGGCCCCGCCGAGACTGAACGCCCCACCGGCTACATAGTGCTGTGCGTGGACACCGACATCGCAAAGGACTGGTGGTGCGACGACGGGATAGCCGCCCAGACGATAATGCTGGGCGCGGTGCAGCTGGGGTTTGGCGGCTGCATGATCGGCGCGATCAAACACAACGAGCTTCGAGAGACGCTGGGGCTTGCCGACAACCTGAAGATTCGCCTCGTGCTGGCGCTGGGCGCACCCGCAGAAGAGGTGCAGCTAGATCCTTTGGGTGAAGACGGCTCTATCAAATACTGGCGCGACGAAGCTGGCGTACACCACGTACCCAAGCGTTCGCTCGACGAGCTGATTATCGGTTGAAAACGGGTGGGCCGGGCGCATTGACCGGCTTGACTATTTTCGTTCACTTAATAAGCTGACTCGTAGGGGGGTATTGCATACCTTTTCGCAGGAGTGAGCGATGGACGACGAGCGGTGTGTACGAGAAGCCGGGTTTTGGGCGCCCGATGCCGACCCTTCTACCCTGGCGGTGCGCTGTGCGCTCTGCGCGCACCGGTGCCACGTCGCCGAGGGCAAGCGCGGCATCTGCGGCGTGCGCGAGAACCGTGGCGGCATCCTCTTTACCTTGGTCTACGGGCGGCTAGTCTCCAATAACATTGACCCCATCGAGAAAAAACCCCTCTTTCACTTTCTGCCCGGCTCGCTGTCGCAGTCGATCGCGGTGGCCGGGTGCAACTTTCGCTGCGCGCACTGCCAGAACTTCTCCATCAGCCAGCCGCCCCGCGAAGGGGCACCGCTGCCCGGCGACTATGTAGGCCCCGACGAGGTGGTCGAGATAGCCGTAGCCACGGGTGCCGAGTCGATCAGCTACACCTACACCGAGCCGACGATTATGGCCGAGTACGCCCTGGACGTAATGGCCGAGGCGCACCGCCGTGGGCTGAAGAATGTTTTTGTCTCCAACGGCTACATGACCCCAGAGCTGATGGGCCGCATGGTCGGGCTGCTGGACGCGATCAACATCGACGTCAAGTCGATCTCCGACGAGTTCTACCGCAAGGTTTGCGGGGCGACGCTGGAACCAGTGCTTGAGGCGGTGAAGGTGCTGTGGGAGAGCGGCGTGTGGGTAGAGGCCACCACCCTCATCATCCCCGGCCACAACGACTCGGAGGTCGAGCTGCGTGAGCTAGCCAATTTTATCGCCTCGGTTGACGAGGACCTGCCCTGGCACGTCACCGGGTTCTACCCGACCTATAAGATGACTGATATCGCCCCCACGCCGACGACGCTTTTGACAGACGCCAGAAAGTGGGGACTCGAAGAGGGGCTCCACCACGTCTACCAGGGCAACCGCCCCGGCTCGGGGGGCGAGGATACGTTTTGCCCGCGCTGCTCCTTTAGGGTTATCGAGCGCCGGGGGTTCTCGATGATCGAGTCGCAGTTGAGTCCGAGCGGTCAGTGCCCCTCTTGCGGCGCGGTTGTGGCGGGAGTTTTCGGGTAATCGGGGCTTTTTATGTCCAATTTAGTGATATTTTTCCAAAATCGCTGTATGTTAGACGGGAAAGTCCTCGAAGGAGGTGACACTTATGGAATATAATAATATTCTGGTTCCGCTTGACGGGTCGGAGTTTTCGCGCAAGGCGGTACTGGTGGCGGCCAACCTGGCTACCATCGCAAAGACCAGCCTCTTGCTCTTCGCGGTTGTAGAGCCGATCACCTCGCAGCTTGAGGGTTACGCCGAGTTTGTAAGCGGGGCCGACCTCTACGAGCAGATTCGCACCGAGCTTCAAACGATGCTCGACGAAGAGGCCGAGCGGTTGGCGGCAGTCGGCTATCTGGTATCGACGAAGCTCGAAGAGGGCTTTGCCAACGAGGCGATAGTCGAGACCTGCGAGAGCGAAGCGATCGACCTGGTGGTGATGACCACCCACGGCCGAAAGGGCGTCGCCCACTGGTTCATGGGCAGCGTGACCGAAAAAGTGGTGCGTTGCGCGCCCTGCTCGGTGCTGGTGGTACGCCAACCATCCTCTTGAGGCGCTACCGGCGGGCCAGAGCTGACAGCACCCCGCCGCTTTGAAGTTTTTGGTGGATTCCTGTTTTGTGGTTGGGGATAGCCCCACTCTTGACGTTTTTTTAGGAGCAGAGTCTTGATTATTACCAGAGCGACTGAACATTCGATTACGGCGATGCTCTTTCTCGCCGGCAAGTACCCCTCACCCGTCGTCTCGAAGCGCGACATCTGCAATG
>CAXMSR010000244.1:0-2825 GCA_964195725.1 uncultured Kiloniellaceae bacterium
CCCCGAGGCAATGAACGCGCTAAACTACGAGCTCGGCTCCGAGCTGGGTGCGACCATGAAGCAGGTAGGCGAGGACGACGCAGTGCGCTGCGTGGTGGTGTGCGGCGCAGGACCGAACTTCATGGCCGGGGGCGATCTAGCCCACTTCAAGGCAAAAAAAGCGGCTGGGGCCTCGGTGGCCCAGTGGCGCTCGCTCTTTCAAGGCGCGCACGGCGCAATTAGGGCGGTGGGCAAGATGGCCAAGCCGGTGATCGCCGCCGTCGAAGGCGCGGTGGCGGGTTACGGCTTTAGCCTGATGAGCGCCTGCGATCTGGTCGTCGCCGCCGATGACGCGGTCTTCACCCTCGCCTATTCTCTGGTGGGGCTAAGCCCCGATGGCGGCTCCACCTACTCTTTGCCCCGCACGATCGGGGTAAAGAAAACGATGGAGCTGATGCTTTTAAGCGACCGCTACAGCGCGGATGAGCTCAAGGAGCTCGGCCTCTTGAACCGCGTAACCCCAAAGGGAGAGGCGATCCGCGAAGCCCTGAAGCTGGCTGCGCGGATCGCAAAGGGCCCCAGGCTGGCCTACGCCAACGGCAAGGCGCTGGTGGGCGCATCCCTTAATTCGACCCTCGACCAGCAGCTTGACGCCGAGCAGGAACGCTTCATCCAATGCGCCATGTCGGACGACTTCGACGAAGGCCTGGACGCTTTTTTTGAAAAACGCAAACCCAACTTCGGCAAGGGGTAGGCGCAGTGGCGCGAGCACTTGAGCGCGCCATATCAGACAATGCGCCATGCCAGACGACTTCAACGAGGGGCTGGACGCTTTTTTCGGGAAGCGAATGTCCGACTTTGCCAAGGGGTAGGCGTTAACATGAAGGCCTTCTTTGACAGAGCCCACGAGGTCTACCGCCTGGAAGAGTGCGCCGTTAACCTCTTTTCCGCCTGAAAACCATCCCCGCACAAGCGCCATAAACCACACAAAAAACAGCGAAAACAACCTTTTTAGAAAGTCTTTTTACCTGATAAAACAGGCCAACCTTCGGGGCGCTTAACTTGCCGTTTGAGATAAAACCCTTTACACCACTAGGGTTTCTGTCCTTCTTGAGGGTGTTTACCGGGGGCTCTTTAGGGGGTCTAGCTAGATTCAAGGCAAAAAAAGTGGGGCCCGAAGGCCCCGAGGGAGGAGTTGCGTAAAACAGTATTTGTAATACTAGACACTCCGCCCCCCCGTGTCAATAACAAAACAACGTTTTTATTTTACACGCCGTAAAGCAAGTAACTACGGGGGCTCGCAACGGGCTGAAATTTTGCGCAATCAAACAGCGTTAGCCAGCACCCCTTGTGCCCTTTTGCTCCCGGCAAGGGCCAACCCCTGCCGCCCCGCAGAGGTCGCAAAAAAAAGCGGGTCCCTTCTCAGGAACCCGCTTTTCATCTTTAAGTCCGTTGTCTGTTCCCCGGATACGGGGCCGACCAGCCTAGTTTCCTACACAGCTGCCAATACGAACCGGCGGCTACACCAACCAACAAGCCCTACACGTCGATGTTGTCTGCCTCCAGGGCGTGGGTCTTGATGAACTCTTTGCGCGGCTCTACAGCGTCGCCCATGAGGATGTCGAAGATCTCTTCGGCGGCTACGGCGTCTTCCAGCTTGACCTGCAGGAGCACCCGGTTGGCGGGGTCCATGGTGGTCTCCCACAGCTGCTCGGGGTTCATCTCGCCCAGCCCTTTGTAGCGCTGGATGGTGATCGATTTGCGCCCGTCTTCCAGGAGGCCTTCGAGGAGCTCTTCTTTGGTGTTGTAGATTTTTTCGCCTTCTTTGCCTTTTTCGGTGACGGAGAAGGGCGGGGTGCGCAGGTCTTCGAGCTTTTCGTTGATGTCGTAGAGCTTGCGGTAATCTCCCAGCTCCAAGAGGTAGTCGGAGGCGACGGTTTCCTGGATGAGCCCGTCTATGCGGCGGGTTATCCTGAAGCGGCACAGGGAGTGCTCTTCGTTTATGCCGATATATTCTACTTCGTAGCCGCTCGCTTCCAGCTTTTCGCGAATGGGGGCGAAGCTCTCTTCGCTTTCGAGCAACTTGTCTTTTCTGAACCCCGCGTTTGCCAGCGCACGGACGATGCGGCGGTCAAAACCCCGGCGCTCAAGTCTGTCCATGTGGTCGCGGTAGCCGAAGATGCGCATCATCAGCTCGCGCAGGTGTTCGCCGGTGTATACGGTGCCGGTGTGTTCAATGCGCACTTCGCGGTCGATGACGACGCGCTCGACGAGGTAGCTGTTTAGCTCGGCGTCGTTTTGCAGGTAGCGGTCGCTGCGCTTTACCGAGACACGGTAGAGCGGCGGCTGCGCGAGGTAGAGATAACCACGGTCTATGACTGCGGGCATCATCCGATAAAAGAAGGTGAGTATCAGTGTGCGGATGTGGCTGCCGTCTACGTCGGCGTCGGTCATGATGATGATGTTGTGGTAGCGGATCTTGTCTACGTCAAAGTCATCGTGGATGCCGGTGCCCAGCGCCGTTACGAGGGTGGTTATCTCGTTGTTGGAGAAGATCTTTTCCAGCCGGGCCTTTTCGACGTTGAGGATTTTTCCCTTCAGGGGCAGGATCGCCTGGTTTTTACGATCGCGTCCCTGTTTGGCCGAACCGCCGGCGCTGTCGCCCTCGACCAGGAAGATCTCGGATTTCGACGGGTCTTTCTCCTGGCAGTCGGCCAGCTTGCCGGGCAGGTTGCCGCTGTCGAGAGCGGACTTGCGACGGGTCAGGTCGCGGGCCTTGCGGGCGGCCTCGCGAGCGCGGGCGGCCTCGAGGGCCTTGCCCACGACGATCTTCGCGACCTTGGGAT
>CAXMSR010000245.1:0-2819 GCA_964195725.1 uncultured Kiloniellaceae bacterium
GTGGGGCAGACCGGCCCGCCCGTGGGAAACGTACAAAATGGCGCACATTCTAGCTCCGAAAATAGCCTACCGTATTAAGGATGAAAACGATCCCGATGGCAACAAGGAATATCACTGTCGAGTAATGGCCGACGATCACGGCGTACTCTTTTCCTGCGGGTTGTTGCGCACGCGTGAAGAGCTCACCTCCGACATGATCCGCGAAATCGACCCCAAAACCCTCTGCCAACACTGTTTCGGCCCCTACCTCGTGCGGGTCACCGACGAAGCACCGCTGGTAGAGCGGCGTCAACGCACCGCCACCCCCAACGAACCTGAATACAAGGCCCGCCGCCTTGACGACGAAGAGCCTTGGGAGATTCAGGCAAAGCAGAAAAGAAAACACAAAATAGCGGGGGCGATAACCCTGGTGGCGATCCTCGGTATCTCGTGGCTGCTGGTAGATAACTCGGGCGTTCGCTTCGGCAAAGAAATCAGCACAACCGTCAAAGCACCCGTGCAACAACAAGCTGAAATTCAGCAGCCCGCCACCGCGCAAAAGCCACCCGTAACAACAGAGCACATTCCCGTCGCAGCCACCAAGGAGATCGTCGCCACGCAGACGCCGAAGGTGGAGGCGCAAAGTGCGGCCACCGATAAAAAGCTACAGGAAGAGCTCTTGGCTAAACAGAAGCAGGAGGCGCTAGCGGCAGAACAGAAGAAACAGGAAGCACTGGCAGCAGAGAAGAAAAAGCAGAAAGCTCTAGCAGCCGAGAAGAAGAAGCAGGAAGCTCTGGCAGCCGAGCAGAAAAAGCAGGAAGCTCTGGCAGCCGAGCAGAAGAAGCAGGAAGCTCTGGCAGCCGAGCAGAAGAAGCAGGAAGCACTGGCAGCCGAGCAGAAAAAACAGGAAGCCATCGTTGTTACAGCACCCAGCGAGTCAGCTCCCGCTCCCGCTCCGGCCCCTGCTACGGCTACAGTGCCGAGCGCCCCGCCCATAGGCTTTGCGGACCCCATGCTTGAGCTCTGCGTCCGGGAGGCCCTCGCGATCGACCCCACCGCGCCGATTACACACGAGCTGGCGGCGACCCTTACGGAACTCAACTGCTCTGACACAGGGGTTGAAAGGCTGGAGGGTTTAGATCAGCTGCCCTATCTGGAAAAGCTCGATCTATCCTCCAATTCAATAACGGATATGTTGCCTGTGGTCGGGCTGGGCAGGCTCACCTCGCTAAACCTCAAGAACAACCAGATTACCGTCATAGACGCAGTGGCCAAGCTGCCTATTCAATGCGAGATAAACCTGCTGTTGAACCCCATTAAAGACATCACGCCCTTCATTATACGCTCAAAGCAATAGCCCCCGCCCTGCTGTCCGCAGGAAAACCAGAGATAAAAAAAAGCCGCCCCAGTCTAGCCTGGGGCGGCTTTTTCATCACAGAACAGCTGGCGAGCTAGCCTTTTGCGGCCTTGATCTTCTCGATCAGCTCGGGCAACACCTTGTGCATATCGGCCACCAACCCGTAGTCGGCCACTTCAAAGATCGGGGCCTCTTCGTCCTTGTTGATGGCGACGATGACCTTGGAGTCTTTGATACCGGCCACATGCTGCAACGCACCGGAGATGCCGCAGGCGATGTAGAGGTCGGGGGCGACGATCTTGCCCGTCTGGCCCACCTGCAGGTCGTTGGGCACGAAGCCTTCATCGACCACGGCGCGGCTTGCGCCAACGGCGGCGCCCAAAAGATCGGCAAGCTCTTCGACGACCTTCATGCCGTCGGCGTCTTTTACGCCACGTCCGCCGGAGACTATGATGCTGGCTTCAGCCAGGTCGGGACGACCGGATTCTGTGAGCTTGTATTCGACAAACCGGGCCTTGAGGCTGCCTGCGTCTACGTCGAAGGAGACTTCGCTGACTGCGGCGTCGCCGCCAGCTGCGGCTGCGTCAAAGGCGGTTTCACGAACGGTCATCACCGCGACATCGGTATCGACGGCGATCTTGCCGATGGCGTTGCCGGCGTACATGGGGCGCAGATAGCCGTCGGCTTCAAAGCCGATGACATCGGAGACCATGCCTGCGCCGATGAGGCCTGCCAGACGCGGCATCACATCTTTGCCGGTGGTGGTGGCGGCGGCCATGACGACCTTGGCGCCCTTGTCGGCGGCAACCGCTGCGGTGGCGGCGGCGTAGGCTTCGGCAGTATAGTCGGCTACGACGTCGGCCTCGGAATAGAAGACGTTGGCGGCACCAAAGCCCTTGAGGACTTCAGCTGCGGCAACAGCACCCTTGCCAAGGGCCAGGATGTCGTACGTTGCGCCGTTAATCGCGCCAAGCGCCTTGGCGGCGGCTATTACAGGGTAGTTTGAGCTGCGCACTTCGCCGTCACGCAGTTCGGCTACTATCAATATGGACATATTTATCTCTCCTCGCCGGCCCTAGAGGACCTTGGCCTCGTTTTGAAGTTTGTCTACCAGCTCATCGACCGACGCAACTATCTGACCTGCTGCGCGGGCTTCCGGCTCGGTGAGGCCCACCAGACGGGTGGCGCTCTTCACTTCTATGCCGAGGTCGGCGGGGGA
The DNA here is from genome assembly GCA_964195725.1 of uncultured Kiloniellaceae bacterium. Classification (GTDB taxonomy): domain Bacteria; phylum Desulfobacterota; class Deferrisomatia; order Deferrisomatales; family BM512; genus CAXMSR01. The sequence continues at coordinate 2,556 of CAXMSR010000245.1, forward strand.
TACCTTCTTTAGCTCTTTACGCTTGGCTTTCATGATCTGGGGCAAAGCGGCGTAGCGGGGCGTATTCAAGCGAAGGTCGGCAGAGATCACCGCAGGGAGCTCGATCTCCTTCACTTCCAGACCGCCGTCGATCTCGCGCTCTACCAGGGCTTTGCCGTCATTGATCTCGATGCTGTAGGCAAAGCATGCCTGGGGCAGGCCGAGTTTGGCGGCCAGCATCTGCGTCGCCTGATTGTTGTCGGTGTCCACCGATTGCTTGCCGGC
>CAXMSR010000246.1:0-2816 GCA_964195725.1 uncultured Kiloniellaceae bacterium
CGAAGAGGCAGAGGGATGGGTCTCGTTTGACGCGCTGGCCCATGCCCTTCGTGCGAAGATAGCCGATGTGATGTTCGAGACCGGAGGGCTCTGCGAGCGACGGTTGGCCGAGCGTACAGGCCACAGGGGCGCAGACCTGATCCGTCTGACGCAAAAGGGGCTAGACGCCTGCCAAGAGGCGCAATAACCTCCAATAATCTCTCTGCCAGCCAGTCCTTCGACGATAGCGACGCCTTTCCCCGGAAAGAGTCGCTCACCCCCGAAAATCGTTACGATCCACTACAATTGGCGCAGCCCGGCAGCGCGATGGGCACGAGCAGGGAAGGGATTTATCTTCCGAGGGCGCGACCTGAGCGCATTGCTCCTTGAACACCGCCACTACCTTGATTATTATCGTTTGACTTCGTCCGGGGGGCTTTAGGTCTCCGGGGGCATTTTCGTAAAAACAAAATGAAGCGTATTTCTCACCATTTTCTATATATCGTTGCGAAAGCATAACCAGAAAGGGAGCTTTGTCATGGCCAAGGTAAAAAGAGCGATTATCAGTGTGTCCGACAAGTCAGGTGTGGCTGACTTTGCCGCCGAGCTGGCTAAGCGCGGCGTTGAACTCCTCTCCACCGGGGGTACCGCCAAGCTGCTGCGCGAAGCGGGGCTTGAGGTCACCGATGTCAGCAGCTACACGGGCTTTCCCGAGATGCTCGACGGACGCGTTAAAACCCTTCATCCCAAAGTCCACGGCGGCATCCTTGGCATCCGCGACAACCCGGAGCACGTCGCCAAGATGAAAGAGTACGGCATCGAGCCGATGGACATGGTGGTCATCAACCTCTATCCCTTCGAAAAAACGGTGGCCGATCCCGACTGTGCGATCGCCGACGCCATTGAGCAGATCGACATCGGCGGCCCCTGCATGGTGCGCGCCGCTGCAAAGAACAACCGCTTTGTCGCGGTGGTGGTCGATCCCGCCGACTACGAGGCTGTTCTAAACGACATGGACACCCTTGACGGCGCTGTCAGCGATTCTCTGCGCTTTACGTTGGCTACCAAGGCCTACACCCGCACCGCCGAGTACGACACCGCCATCAGCACCTGGCTGAAAGGCAAAAGCGTATGAAGATATTGGTCATAGGCGGCGGCGGACGCGAACATGCGCTGGTATGGAAATTTGCCCAGAGCCCCAGGGTCGCCAAGATCTTTGCCGCTCCGGGCAACGCAGGCACCGCTTCACTGGCCGAGAACGTAGCCATCGACGCCGAGGACGTGGACGCGCTCCTTGAGTTCGCCGTAAAAGAGGCGATAGATTTAACAGTGGTCGGTCCGGAAGCTCCTCTGGTGCTGGGCATAGTGGATATGTTCAAGCAGAAGGGGCTGCGCGTTTTTGGCCCCTCGAAAGAGGCGGCGCAGCTTGAAGGCTCCAAATCCTACTCCAAGCAGGCGATGGATCGCTTTGGCGTGGCTACCGCCGCGTACGGCGAGTTCACCGACGCGGCTGCCGCCAAGGAATATATCCGCTCCAAAGGCGTGCCGATTGTGGTAAAGGCCGACGGTCTGGCGGCGGGCAAGGGCGTCATCGTCGCCCATAAGCTAAGCGAAGCGCTGGCGGCGGTCGATCAGATAATGGAGGCGCGCGAGTTCGGCGCAGCTGGCGACCTTCTCGTGGTTGAAGAGTTCCTGGAGGGCGAAGAGGCGAGCTTTCTGGCGTTTTGCGACGGCAAGACGGTGGTGCCGATGGATTCGAGCCAGGATCACAAGCCCATCTTCGATGGCGACAAAGGCCCCAACACCGGCGGCATGGGGGCCTACAGCCCCGCCCCGGTGGTCACCGACGAGCTATACGAGCGCGCCATGAGCGAAGTGATGGTGCCGATGGTCGAGGGGATGGCGCGCGAGGGCAATCCCTATGTCGGCATCCTCTATGCCGGGCTGATGATAAAGGACAACCGGATAACGGTGCTGGAGTTCAACTGCCGCTTTGGCGACCCCGAGTGCCAGCCTATCCTAATGCGCCTGAAGAGCGATCTTGTCGACGTTCTGGAGGCGGGTGTTGACGGCAAGCTCGACACCATCGAGCTCTCCTGGGACGAGCGGGCCACCGTCTGTATAGTCATGGCCAGCGAAGGCTACCCCGGCAGCTACCCCAAAGGCGTTGAGATAATGGGGCTTGAGGAGGCCGCGAAGCTCGACGATGTCTTTGTCTTTCACGCGGGCACAAAGATGAACGATGGCAAGGTAGTCACCAGCGGCGGACGTGTTCTCGGCGTTACCGCGCTGGGCGACGGCGTCGAGGACGCGATCAACCGCTCTTACGAGGCGGTCAAGAAGATATGCTGGCCCGGTGTGCAGTTTCGCACCGACATCGGCAAAAAAGCGTTAAACCGGTAAACCTGTAAAACCGCCACCAGGCGGCGAACACACACAGCAGGAAGGAAATTCAAGTTGAGCGAAGCGAAGGTACTTATACTGATGGGCAGCGATTCGGACTACCCTGTACTACAGGCGGCTGAAGAGTATTTTGAGTCGATGGGGGTCGTCTACGATATTAAAGTCAGCTCGGCGCACCGAAGCCCTGAGCGCACAAGGATGTTGGTGGAAAAAGCCGAGCGCGAGGGGGTTCAGGTCGTCATCTGTGCCGCCGGGATGGCAGCGCATCTGGCGGGTGTGGTGGCCGCCGAGACGCTCTTGCCGGTGATCGGCGTGCCGGTAGACGCCTCGCCCTTCGGGGGGATGGACGCACTTTTGGCGACGGTACAGATGCCCCCGGGCATCCCGGTGGCCACGGTGGCCGTGGGCAAGGCCGGTGCCACAAACGCTGCTGC
>CAXMSR010000247.1:0-2797 GCA_964195725.1 uncultured Kiloniellaceae bacterium
ATCTGAACAACGGCGACGCCACCTTCACCGACGCCACGGCGGAGTCGGGCGAAGACCTGGGCGACGCAGGCTTCGTGATGGGCTCGGTCTTTTTTGACTTTGACAACGACGGCTGGGTCGACCTCTACCTGCCCAAAGGCGGGCGCTATGAGATCGAAGCCAACCGCCTGTTGAGAAATGTCGGCGGCAAATTCATAGACGTCACCGCCAAGGCGGGTGTGGGCTCTAAAGAGTTCACCTACGCAGCGGCGGCAGCCGACTACAACAACGACGGCTTTCTCGACCTCTACCTCGCCAACTACGGCGTAGGCGCAAAGAACATCCTCTATCGCAACAACGGCGACGGCACCTTCACCGACGTGACGAAAGCGGCTGGCGTAGGCGACAAGTCCTGGTCGTGGATGGCCACCTGGGCCGACGTCAACGGCGACTCCAAACCTGATCTCTACGTGGTCAACGGACGCTACCCCGCCGGTGAGCCCAACGTGCTCTACATCAATAACGGCGACGGCACGTTTACCAACGCCAGCGCCCAGAGCGGCATCGCCGACACCAACTGGGGTCTGGGAGCAGCCTTTGCCGACACCGACAGCGACGGCGACCTCGATCTGTTTGTCTCCAACTACGTGGGCAACAACGGCTACTACGTAAACGACGGCACCGGCCACTTCACCGACGCCGCCGCGACCGCAGGGTTGAGCGACAGCGGCTGGGGCAAGGGCCCGGCCTTTGCCGACATCGACCACGACGGCGACCTCGACCTCTACGAGGGCGACTGCAAGATCGCCAATCTCCTCTATCGCAACAACGGCGACGGCACCTTCTCCAATATCGCCGACTCCAACCCCGACGTACGTTGTGCAGCCGTGCGCACCAAGGGCACAAGCTTCGCCGATGTAGATAACGACGGCGACCTCGACCTCTACGTAGTAAACTGGGGCGCACCCAATAAGCTCTTCATGAACAACACCGACGACGCAAACTGGCTGAAGGTCAAGCTCAACGGCACGATCTCCAACCGCATGGCGGTGGGTTCGCGCGTGTGGGTAAGAAACGGCGAGAAGCTCGTTGGCATGTCCGACCTCATTACCTCCACCGGCTTTTGTGCCCAGGCCCCCCAAGAGCTCCACTTCGGCGTAAGCCAGGGGGTCAGCTACACCGTGGAAGTGCGTTTTCCCAGCGGTGCCAGAAGGATTATCGAGAACGTGCTCGCCGGACAGACGCTCACCATCGAAGAGCCCGGCGAGGTCGCTCGCAAGTAGCCCGCGATAATGACCGAACTGCAAAAAAGGCTGTTTTCGGACAGCCTTTTTTCTTTTCCCGCAAAGGCGGTGCTCCTCCTCGCCCTGGCGCTGGCGCTGGCAACTGGTTGCGCGCGTGGCCCCTATCTCGTGGACACCGCCCCTGCAAAAGCGGCGGGTTCGGGTGAAATCTCCAACGCTAAAATCGTCTCCATCGACGGGATCGTCTCTCTGGATGGACGGGGGTATGGCGGCGCGACGATCGAGCTCTATCCCTTCGACGCCTTCAACGCAGGAAAAGCCGCGCCTGTGGCTACCATTACTGCGGTCTCGGACGAAGATGGCCGCTTCCTTCTGCGAACCCGCACCGGGCGCTACCTCCTTCTGGCACACACCCCCACGCATTTCTCGTATTTTGGCCGCAACCCCGTCAACGCCTCATCCAACCAGCGCAGCACAAGCCTGCCGCTGGTGCCCCTCCAGCAGCTGGAAAAGATCGCCGTCGAGGCTGGAGAAGAATCGCTCAGCGGCAGGGTACTGCACGACAACCTTCCGGTTAAAAATGCCGTGGTAAGCCTCTACCTTGAGACCGACAGGGGATTTCGTGGCCCCCCCTACCAATCCGCCGCAGCCACCGGGGCCGACGGGCGCTACCACATCGCTGTGGAGCCGGGGCGCTACTTCATGGTGGCGCGTCTGCGCAAGGTTGGCGGCACAAGGGGCCCTATGGCACCCGGCGATCTCTTTGGCACACATCCGGTAATGCCGCTCAAGGTGACCTCGGCCACGGCGATAACAACCGACATCGGCGTCGTCGAGCTGCCTTCGGCAGAGCGCATGTCGCGCTTTTTAAGCCGCTTTGCCACCCTCGCCGGGGTCGTCATCGACGCCAATGGCGAGCCGGTGGCGGGCCTTCGACCCTGCCTCTATGAAAACCCGCACCTGTTAAACGACCCGGTAGAGGTGGGCCAACCAACCGGGAGCGACGGAAAATTCACCATCAAGACCACCCGCAGCGGCCTCTTCCATCTGGGAGCCCGCGCCACCCTGGGCGGCCCCCCCATAAGCGGCGAGCCGGTGGGCTACGCAGCCCACGTCCCACCTGAAGGGCTACGGCTGGCTCCGGGCAGTGTCCTCACCGATCTTCGCATAATAGTGAGGATAGCTCCGTGACCCGCGCGCGCAGGGCCAACCGTTTCGCGCTGCTGCCTCTTGCGCTGCTGCTCATGCTGTCGCTTGCCGCCTGTTCAAGCGCGCCCGTACAAAGAGCAACCGGCACAGCCAGCGGCAGCGAGCATATCGGCAGCGAGAACATCAGCAGTGAGAGTATCAGCATTAAAACCGTCATCTGGTCGGGCGAAGTCCTGGTGAACGAGTCGATAACCTTCCCGCGCGCAACGAAGCTGGTTATCACACCGGGCACCACCATACGCTTTGCCGACACCGACGAGGACGGCGACGGTTGGGGCGACGTCTCCATCACCTTCGAGGGCGAGCTTACAGCGAAGGGCACCCCCGAAGCCCCGATAGTTTTCACTACGCAAGCACCTGTCGCC
>CAXMSR010000248.1:0-2795 GCA_964195725.1 uncultured Kiloniellaceae bacterium
GTGGATACCCCCAGCTTCACCATCCTCGGCTCCTCAAGCTTCAACTGGACTCACCCCGCCCCCATCCACACCCACGCCCTGAAGGGGCTCGATTGCCAGCCCTGTAAAAAGGGCGATTGCACAAAAGAGTTTGTCTGTCTGTCGGGGCTTGGCTTTGACGAGGTGGCGAGCGAGTTCGATCCGTGGGCCTCAACGGTGCTGGGCTGGTAGCTTCTCGCTGACGAACTCTACCGCAAAGACCTCTTCAAACGCCGACACAGTCGCCTTTAACGCTTCCGCCATCGCTATCTCGCGGTGCAGCAGCGCCGAGAGCGAGGTTATGGGCGTGTCGGTCAGGCCGCACGGCACTATCCACTTGTAGTGGTCGAGCTCAGGCGAGATATTGAGCGCGAAGCCGTGAAGCGTCACCCCCCGGCGCACCGCAACCCCGACGGCCCCTACCTTTCCAGCGTCGCTGAATACCCCCTGAAGCCCGGCTCTCCTGAAAAGCGCTGCTCCCATGAGCCGCCCCGCGCGGAGCATGACCTCTTCGATCATCTGCACAAACTGTCTTACGCCTAGCCCGTTCTGGGCGAGCTTCCATATCGGATACCCCACCAGCTGCCCCGGTCCGTGGTAGGTGGCCTGACCGCCGCGCTCGACCCGGCGCACCTCGACGCCCGCCCGCGCCAGGGTCGGCTCGTCGGCGATCACTCCCGAAGGCTCGGCGAAGCGCCCCAGCGTGATAACCGCAGGGTGTTCCAGCAGCATAAGGGCGTTGCCCCCCTCGTCGGCGACCCGGCGCGCGTGGAGCCGGTGCTGAAAGGTGTGCGCGGCTTCGTAGCCGACGGGCTCGTCAAAGACAAAGAGCCCAGGACGGGCAGGGCGCTCCGGACTGACATGCTCAAGGGTATCGCTCAAGGTGTCCGCCCCGCTTGGCCGTGCGCCGCATAGGCCTGGGCGGCGTGGTACGAGGTGCGCACCAGCGGCCCCGAGGCGACGTAGCCAAACCCCAGCCTCTTGCCCAGCTCGGCCAGCTGTTCAAACTCTTCCGGGTCGAGATAGCGCACCACCGGGGCGTTGTCGCCTGTCGGGCGAAGGTATTGCCCCAGCACGAGGGTGTCCACCCCTGCTTCCACCAGCGCCTCCATCGTCGCCGTCACCTCTTCCAGGCTCTCCCCGACGCCCAAAAGGATCGAAGACTTCACCTGCGCCTTCGGGGCCAACCTCTTTGCTTCCCGCAGCGTTTGAAGCGAGCGGTCGAAGCTAAAACGCGGGTGGCGAAGCTTCCCGCTCAGCCGTCTGACGACCTCGATGTTGTGGGCGAAGACGGCGGGCCCGGCGGCCAGCACCGTCTCTAGCTCGTGCCCCAGATAGTCGGGCGTGAGCACTTCGACGGTGGGGGTAGGTGTTAAACTCCCCAGCTCGCGTATCGTCCGGGCAAAATGCGAGGCGCCGCAGTCGGGCAGATCGTCTCGGGTCACCGAGGTTATGACGGCGTGGCCGATGGCCAGCTTCTCGACGGCCAGCGCGACCTTGCGGGGCTCGTCTGGGTCGAGCGGGGCAGGGTGGCTCTTTCGGGTGACGGCGCAAAAGGCGCAGCCGCGCGTACACTCGCTCCCCATTATCAGGAAGGTCGCGGTGCCCGCGCTCCAACACTCGGTGCGGTTGGGGCAGCGCGCCTGTCGGCACACCGTGTCGAGCCCCGAGCTTTTCAGGGCCTCGTCCACCTTTACAAAGTCGGGCGCAGTGCCCAGGCGCACCCGCAGCCACTTTGGCTTGCGGAGAGGAGGTTTTTTGTTTTCAGCGCATATACCCATAGAGACAGTGCCCCTGAAAAGATACCGATAATGTGTCTATGCTTTTTGATGTTTGTTAATCAAAAAAGTAAGAGCAAGTGAAAATATTTCTGTATATTTTATGATGTTAGCCATGAAAGGGTACAGATTTCCAGCATTTGTTATAAACTGTAAGCATATTGCATAAATGTGAGCACAAAGGAGAAAATCGCTGATGAAAAAACTATTATGCCTTTTCGTAATCTGCCTGACCTTTGGGGCCATGTCGGCGGGGTGCAGCCAGGATATCGAAGTTGAGCGCACCCGCTTGCCCCATGTAGACAAGCCAGCCGAATAGCTGTGAGCCTAAAAAACAAAAATATCCCCACATTTATTGGAATTTAAAGGAGGATTAAAAGTGTTGAACAAGAGGATTATTGCAACGGTGGTTACGGCGGTTGCGTTGGCCTTTGTCTGGGGCTGCGGCCCCCAGGGGCGGATAAAAGGCGAGGACGAGGGGAGCCTGGTGGGCGCCAGATCGGCAGGTGCCGGTACCTATAACGATCTGGTATCCCAGTCGGTAGAGAAATTGATGGCGCGCCTTAGTGCGCCGTCTGCCGCCGAGGGTAAAAAGCTCGTCTGCTTCGTTGATATCGAGAATCGCAGCGCTGAAGAGCTGGCCGAGAACAGAGAGGCCCTCTACGAGCAGATCGACACGATCATCGTCGAGTCAGGCACCTACGCCAGCATAAGCAGGCGCTATGTTGAGGCGGCTCTTCGCAAAACCGGCCTTCGCTCTGAAGAGATATTTTTAGCCGATGGGCGCTCAAAATTCATGTCGGTGCTGGGAGAGAGTGGGCTCACCCCCGATTATCTGTTGTGGGGCAAGATCACCACCTTGTCTACCAGCGGCTCCACAGTGCGCGAGCGCGAGTACCTTCTGACCATGGAATTGGTCAACGCCAAGACTGGCCTGACGGAAGCCAAGACGACCTCGAAGGTGCGCAAGGAATACAAGAAGTAGGTGGCCTGCATGCG
>CAXMSR010000249.1:0-2795 GCA_964195725.1 uncultured Kiloniellaceae bacterium
AGATGGCCTTGATCGGGCGAAAGAGCTTCAAGCGCGAGTCGGTGCCGCTCGGCAGGGGGCTAAAGAGCCTTGAGAAGAAGCTCGACAAACTTATCGAACAGACCTCCAGCTTCGAGTCGGTGAAATTAAAGCCTGCGCTCAGCCTCCTCTATCGCCATCTCGAAGGGCTTGATCTTGAGCCCGCATTAAATGCGCGCATTTTCGGCTACCTTCAGGAAAAATGCGACAAGGGCGCGATAGGCGAGGGCGACGAGGCGCTGGCGCTTCGCGAGCTGATCTCCCAGACGGTGAAGGTCGTCGGTGATACCGACCCCGACCCCGGCCCCGGCCATGGCAGCGGCACCGGCAAACCCCCTGGCGGCAAAAACCGCAGAGTGTGGGCGTTCGTGGGGCCCACCGGCGTCGGCAAGACCACCACCGTCGCCAAGCTCGCCGCGCGCTTCGCGCTCCAGGGCCAGTTGCGGGTGGGGCTCATTACAGTGGACACCTTTCGCATCGCCGCCGTCGAGCAGCTTCGCACCTACGCCAGGATAATGGACGTGCCCGTCCGGGTGGCGCTGAGCGCCGAGGATTTCAAGAGCGCCGTCGATGAGTTCTCCGACCGCGACCTCATCCTGGTGGACACCGCCGGACAGAGCCCGCGCGACGAGCAGGCCCTTGGCGAGCTTATGGCGCTCTTCCCCGAAGAGGTGGAGACCGAGGTGCATCTGGTGCTGTCGGTGACCACGCGCACCCGCGATCTGGAAGACATTCTTCGCCACTACCAGCCGGTGAAGGTGGGACGGCTGGTGCTGACCAAGCTGGACGAGACCCGGTGCCACGGCCCGATCCTCCACCTGCCGCTTGTCTCCAAGCTGCCGCTCAGCTATCTGACGATCGGGCAAAACGTGCCCGACGACATCGAGCCGGTGGGCCCCGACACCGTCGCCCACTATCTGCTCGGCGGTCTGGACACCTCCTCTTGAACGATCAGGCTCAAAAGCTTAGAGAGCTGGCCCGTGTCAGCCGCCCGCAGCCTGCCAAGCTGCCAAAAGACGCGGGCCGTGGGCGCGTGTTGGCGGTGACCAGCGGCAAGGGGGGGGTGGGCAAGACCAACCTCGTCGCCAACCTGGGCTGTGCGCTGGCGGGGCGGGGCCACAGGGTGCTGGCGCTCGACGCCGATTTTGGCCTCGCGAATCTCGACATCCTTCTAAACCTCAATCCTAAAAAGAATCTGGCTAATCTCCTCGCCGGAGACGCCGCCGCAGGCGAGGTGGTGGTCGAGGCCCTGCCGGGGTTCTCGGTGCTCCCCGGAGCTTCCGGTGTTCAGGGGCTCGCCGAGATGGACGCCACCGATCGCGAGAGGGTGCTTGACGGGCTGACCACCCTTACCAATGGCTACGATTTTGTGCTGATCGACACCGCCGCAGGCATCGGGCACAACGTGGTAGAGCTCTGCCTCGCGGCGGGCGAAGTGGTGCTGGTGACCAACCCGCAGCCCACCTCACTGACCGACGCCTACGGCCTCACCAAGGTGCTCTTGGCGCGTGCCCCGTCGATCGGGGTACACACCGTGGTCAACTCGGTGTCGAGCGCCGAAGAGGGCCGCACGGTCTGGTCGAAGTTAAACGAGGTGGTCAAAGAGTTCCTCGACCGCGAGATCGGATATCTGGGCTACATCCTGCGCGACGACTGCGTAGACAGGGCCAGCTTGCGCCAACACCCCTTCGTCGCTGCCTATCCGCGCTCGAAGGCGGCAGCCTGCGTTGAAAAGCTGGCCGACGAGTTGACCGGTAAGTCTTCGCAGGCAGCGTCTACAGCCTCCGGTTTTTGGAGCAGATTACTGGCGCTGGGCGGCGCAAGATGAGCGCGCGCCGCTGTAAGGCTCGTCACTGACTCGACGCCCACCGGCGCCCACCGACGCCGCTGAAAACGGTGGAGCAAGTTTGACCGTGATTGAAGCGGCAAAAAGCCTTATGCTAATAGGGTTGGCGCTTGTAGCCGCCGACGGCCGGGCGACAGACGCTCAAAATGGTCAGAGAGATTTACATTGAGCAGGCATAGCGACGCATAACAGGGACTGGATAAATGGCCGCAACAAATAGATCTTCGGGGCTGCTGCGCTCGTTGTGGGGCGGGTTTACCCCCGGACAGCGTACCGGGCTTGTCGGCTCCGGGGCCTTGGTGCTCGTGGGGCTCTTGGCGCTGGTTATCTGGTTCTCGACGGCCAGCTACACCGTGCTTTTCGGGAACCTGCCCCCTGAAGACGCCGCCGAGATCATAGAGAAGCTGGAGACCTACGACGTCTCCTACCGGCTCACCGATGGAGGAAGCGTCGTCCAGGTTCCGGCGGACAGGGTTTTTGAACTAAGGATGAGGCTGGCCTCGCAGTCAACCCCCCAGAGCGGCGCGGTGGGCTACGGGCTCTTCGATGAGTTGGCCTTTACCGGGGCCGATTTTGCCCAGCGCACAAGCTATATACGGGCGCTGGAGGCCGAGCTGACGCGCACAATTCGCGGGATCGACGAAGTGGAGGGTGCGCGCGTACATCTGGCGGTGTCCGGTTCGGCGTTTTCAGAACAAGAACCTAAGGCCGCCACCGCCTCGGTGGTGCTCCAGATGCGCGCCGGCTCGAAGCTTGGCAGTACACAAGCCCGTGGCGTAGCCGTCCTCGTCGCCTCAAGCGTGCCGGGGCTGGCCCCCGCCAGCGTCACCATCGCGGATGTCGGCGGCAACGTCTTGCATCTGGACAGGGGTGCTAGCGGCGCGGCATTGGCTTCCAACCAGTTTGAACACAAGAGCAACTTCGAGCATCA
>CAXMSR010000250.1:0-2792 GCA_964195725.1 uncultured Kiloniellaceae bacterium
CGACATTTTTCCCACTACGGCTACGGCGTGGATGCTGGTGACCCACGCATAGAGCAGTGTCTGGCGGGTGTGTGAGCTCAATACTGCTCCATGCGCGGCTGACTCCATATCGCTTTTTCGCAGCTTAGACACCTTCGCTGTTCGCACTTTCTCCTCTCTCCACGTTTTGGACTCTTGCCACCTGTAAGTTGCGCAGTAGTATGGTACTGGAGTGTTTTCAATCATGGAGCGTTGGCAGATGCCGTTAAAATCTTTGCAGGATAGCGTAAACCGACCGCGCGTTTTGGTCGTCGATGACGACGATTCACTGAGAGCTCCTCTACAGGGCGCTGCAAGTGAACGGGTACGAGTGCTACAAGTGTCGCGACGGCCTGGAGGCGCTGGAGTTTATCGCCGCCAACCCGGTCGACATCGTGGTCACCGACATCCAGATGCCCCGCATGGACGGGATCGAGTTGTGCGAAAAAGTGTCGGGTCAGGCACACGTTATCGTCATAACCGGCAGCGCGTCCGATGTCATGTACGAAGAGATAATCGCCCACGGCGCGAGCGACTTTATTGAAAAGCCCATTCGCCTCGGCGAGTTTCTGGCGCGTCTCAAACGTGTGGTGAACGAGCGCGAGACGTTGGTGGCCAAAGACCAGGCGGCGTTGCGCCTAAAAGAAGGGCTGACAAAACTCAGGCAGACGATGGACGCCACTGTTCAGTGCATGTCGGTGGCTATCGAGATGCGCGACCCCTACACGGCGGGCCACCAACGAAGGGTGGCCGATATAGCCTGCGCCATTGCACGTGAGATGGGCTTTGAAGAAGAGGACGTCTACGGCCTGCGCGTAGCGGCGTCGATGCATGATCTGGGGAAGATAGCGATCCCAGCCGAGATACTGACCAAACCCGGCGAACTGAGCGAGCTGGAGCAGCAGGTGGTGCGCACCCATGTAACCTCTGGTTACGAGATAATAAAAAACCTCGATTTTCAGTGGCCCATAGCTGAAGTGGTGTTGCAACACCACGAGAGGATGGACGGGTCGGGTTACCCGAAAGGGCTAAGGGACGAAGAGATAAAGCTGGAAGCCCGCATAGTCGCCGTGGCCGATGTGCTGGAGACGATGGCGACCCACCGGCCCTACAGGGCCGCAAAGGGCCAGCCCGCCGCCCTGGCCGAGATAACCGGCAATCGTGGCACCCTCTTTGACAGCCGCGTGGTAGACGCCTGCGTGAGCCTTGACGCGAAGAAGAGGCTTTTTCCCAAGAGCGACTGACGGCCAAAGCGTGCTCCGTGTCCACTGAATATGGTGGCTCTCAGTGCGCTGAGAGAGCGGTAATAACACTTCGGAATGTGATTTTTCCCTGCTAAAATGAGTTGATAAGGGGGTTTGCGCAGCGTCTTTGCAGAGGGCCTTCGCCGCACACCCGGCGCTTAGCTGTCCAAAGAGTGCTCCGTATGGTGCCGGGTCGCGTGTGTTGGCCGTAGCCCCCGCTCTTCTCCCGATTACAAGCTGGAATAAATGGTGAACTTGTTTATTGGAATCCACTCTCAACCCAGAGCCGAATTAATGGTAGATGAAACTGGGCGCTGCCTTCGGGCGGCGGGGATAGATGGCTGATATGAGCGCAGCTAATACGGGCGCAAAGCGGCCGGTGGGGGTCTTTGACTCGGGGGTCGGAGGGCTCTCGATTCTTCGCGAGATACGCCGCGAGCTGCCCGGCGAAGACCTCTTTTACGTCGCCGACTCGTCCTATGCGCCCTATGGCGAGCAGCCGGAGCACTTTATCGAAGACAGGGCCTTTACGATCGCCGGGTTTTTGCAAGAGCAGGGTGCCAAGGCGGTGGTGGTGGCGTGCAACACGGCTACTGCGGCTGCGATAGCCAAGCTGCGAGCGCATTTTAACATCCCCATCATCGGTATCGAGCCCGCCGTCAAGCCCGCTGTGCGTGGATCGGAGTCGGGCGTCATCGGCGTGATGGCGACCCCCGGCACCCTGTCGAGCGTGAAGTTCGCCGACCTGCTTGAGCGCTTCGGCGAGAAGAGAGAGATCGTCGTCCAGCCCTGTTCGGGGTTGGTAGAGCAGGTAGAACGCGGCGAGCTCGACAGCGACAGGACGCGAGAGCTTGTTGAGAAAAATCTGGCGCCGCTGCTCGCCCGTGGCGTCTCTACCATAGTGCTGGGCTGCACGCACTACACCTTCCTTGCCGGGGTTATCGCCGAATGCGCGGGTCAGGGCGTGACGATCACCGATCCGGGGCCGGCCATCGCCAAAGAGCTGCGCCGAAGGCTGGAAGAGGGTGGGGTGTTGGCCGGGGCTGATAGCGGTGGGGCGCAACGCTTTTGGACGACGGGAGAGCCGGACGGGGCGCGCAGGTTGATTTCAACCCTGTGGGGCGCACAGGTCGAGGTGAGCCAACTGCCGGGAGAGTATGCCAGAGTTAGACAGAGCCAGATAAGGCCAGCCAGTTTGACAAAATAAGGCCAGCCAGTTTGTCAAAACCGCTCTTGGCGGGGTTTTGCCGTAATCCATTGCCACTTACCCAATTTATAGAAAAGCTGCGCGCAAACGCTCGCTATCCCCGCCTGAGTACAATCCCCACCGTTACGCTCTCTTAACTTAACATCATCCTGTCGGAGAGCACTTCCTCGTCGCTTTCGCGCTGTTCGTGGAATTTGTTTAGCAGATCGGTGACGGTGTAGCCTTTGCGTTCCTCGCCGCTGACGTCGAAGATTATCTTGCCACGGTGCATCATTATGGTGCGGTTGCCGTGTTTTAGCGCCTGCTCCATGTTGTGCGTCACC
>CAXMSR010000251.1:0-2780 GCA_964195725.1 uncultured Kiloniellaceae bacterium
CAGCTGCGATAGCCGACTGTAGCGAATGCCACGATCCGGAAGAGAACATCCACCCGGTGGGCATAACCCCCAAAATAAAGATCCCGGAGGGGTTCGCGCTGTCCGCCGACGGGGCCATAATGTGCCGCACCTGCCACAAACTCCACGCAGGAAACCCAAAAGTCTATTTCCTCAACGATGCCGAAAACGGCTACACAGACGGACGGGCCACCTTTTGCGCCAACTGTCACGGCTCGGAGAACGTGCGCACCAACCCCCACAGCGCCAAAAGGGGCGACAAGCGCTGCACCTTTTGCCACAACGAGGTGACCGCAGAGGCCGAGGCCTCGACCGGCACCGTTCGCATGCGCGTGGTGCGTTTGTGCAATTTTTGCCACGGCGCCGCAGAAAAAAACCATCCGCGCAACATCGATCCCACCCTCTCCATCCCGCCGAATCTGCCCCTCGACAGCGATGGAAACTGGTCGTGCGTAACCTGCCACGACCCCCACGGCACCATCAGCACCACCCACTACATTCGCCCGGTCTTTGCTCAAAGCATGGAAAAAGACAAGGGAGAGAACCCGCACACCGACGATTTCAGCACTTGCAAAGGCTGTCACCTGGAATCCAACGAAGAGAGCATGCGCCTTCCCGGCAACTCGTTGCGCTTTAGGGGCGACATCGCTGTGCTGTGCATCTCATGCCACATAACCGACCGGGGGCACCACCCCACCGGAATCAGGCTCCCCGACGTCATGGCCGAGCGCTACGAAAGCGAGGGCAGAGCGCTGCCCTTCGACGAGAACAGCCGCATAAACTGCTACACTTGCCACAACAACCAGTGCAGCACTGAAACCTTTAAAATGAATATCCGCTACTACGACGCCAAAAACTACGACACCACGCTGTGCTGGAGCTGCCACGACAAAACCTCATACACCACCTCCAACCCTCACACACAAAACCCCAAGACCTGCACGCTGTGCCACGAGGGACGCCCGACCAAGGGGGTCAGCTCCTCGCTCTCGGCGGTGCCGCTGATGGTGTGTCTGCACTGCCACGAAGTGAAACCCCACCCGATGGACAAGCCCCACCTGGCCAAGCCCTCCGACATCATACAGGTCGACCCGTCGCTGCCTCTCACAAAAACGGGTGAAGTCACCTGCATAACCTGCCACGACCCCCACTACGACCCCGAAGGTCGCCCCCACAGGCTCCGGGTACCCGAACCGGCCTCGATCTGCAATATGTGCCACTGGAAATAACCAGCCTGTCCAGCCCTGCCTGCAAGCAGATAAAAAAAGTAGCTCTTTTTTCATAAATCGCCACCTTTACTCATTATAGTCTTGCCAAATTTTTTTAGTCTGGCTAAAAATATTATGCTACCATTTTAAGTTGAATCTATTCTCGCGCCGACTTGCCGGTTAGCTCGTCAAGAGTTTGTACCTTCTGACACACCTTCGGCCTATGCGCGGCTTTCCCAAAGGGCCCTGTGGGCCCTTTGGGAATAACTTTTACGAGGGAGAACACCCATGTTGGAAACGCTTGGCCGGGTAGACGATATCATCGCCTCCCACGGCAATGACCGTACACTCCTTATCCAGATACTTCTGGATTTGCAAAATGAATTTCGCTGGCTCAGCCGCGAGGTGCTGGCGCGGGTATCGAAAAAGCTCGACGTGCCGATCAACCACATCTACAGCCTCACCACCTTCTACTCTCACTTCAGCCTTGTCCCGCGTGGCAGGCACTCCTTCTCGGTGTGCGTAGGCACCGCCTGCCATGTACGCGGAGCCGAACGCCTTCTGGAGAAAGTGAGCACCACCTGCGGCTGTGCGCCCGGCGAGACGACAAAGGACGAGAGGTTTAGCGTAAATACCGTCAACTGCCTCGGAGCCTGCGCCCTTGGGCCGGTGATGGTGGCGGACAACGAGTACATGTCCAACCCCTCTACCGACGATATCCGCAGAAAGGCAGACTCCTGTGAGTAAGCTACCACGCCTCGAATCAACGACCGCACTTGAAGAGCTGCGCACCTCCATCGCCGCGCTGCGCAACCCGGAGCGCACTGTGGTATCGGTCTGCGCCGGGCCCGGCTGCATCGCATTTAAAGGGCTGGAAGTAGCCAGGGCTTTTGAAAAGGAGCTGGTCGCACGCGGACTGAGTGAAAAAGTGGGCGTGTCGCGCACCGGCTGTCACGGCTTTTGCGAGCGCGGCCCCTCGGTGGTAGTGCTCCCCCGCGAGACCTGCTACCAGAAGGTGACGCCCGACGACGTGGCCGAGATAGTAGAGACCACCCTGGTAAACGGCGGCCTGGTCGAGCGCCTGCTCTATCAGGGCGAAGACGGGCCGATTGAGCTTGAAAGCGAGATCCCCTTCTATAAAAACCAGCAACGCGTCGTCTTCGGCGGCAACAAGATGATCGACCCGCTGAGCTTTGCCGACTACCTGCTTCAGGGCGGCTACAAGGCGCTGGCAAAGGCGCTGACGACGTTTGAGCCCTCGCAGGTGATCGACGAAGTCTCCGACTCGGGGCTTCGCGGGCGCGGCGGCGCGGGGTTTTCCACCGGGCGAAAGTGGAAAGCTACGGCAAATGGTCCCGGAGACGTGCGCTACGTAATAGTCAACGCCGACGAAGGCGACCCCGGCGCATTTATGGACCGTGGCATTCTGGAGGGCAACCCCCATTCGGTGATCGAGGGGCTGATGATCGCGGGCTACGCCATCGGCTCCACCGAGGGCTATATCTATGTGCGCCAGGAGTACCCCCTGGCGATCGAGCATGTGCTGCACTCGAT
>CAXMSR010000252.1:0-2772 GCA_964195725.1 uncultured Kiloniellaceae bacterium
ACCCCCACCGGATAGGCGCGAAAGCCGCTCTGCACGTCGGCGAGCTCACAGCCTGTCTGCACCCGCAGCCAGAAGTTGGAGAACTTCCGGCCAAAGCGCGACGAGCCGGGGACGTTGGGGGTGTCAAAGTCGCGGCAACCCACATAGATGGCGGCGGGGTCTTCTTCCAGCGCCGCCATGAACTTCGTCAGAGCTTCGGGGTGGTGCTGCCCGTCGGCGTCGAGGGTGACGAGGTGGCTGTAGCCCTCCTCGGCGGCGTAGCGCGCGGCGGTCAGTATCGCCGCCCCCTTGCCCCTGTTTTCCCCGTGGCTCACCAGCGTCAGCGCCAGCCCCTCCACCTCTTTGGCAACGGGCTCGGTGGAGCCGTCGTCCACCACCAGAAGGTGCTCGGCCACGGCGAGGGTGCGCCGGGCCACCTCGCGCAGGGTACCGGAATGGTTGTAGACCGGGATCACCACAAGGGCCTTTTGCCCGGCTGCGCCCCCTGAGGGCATCGCCGCCTCCTGCGGCAACATCCGCTCGCTCACGGTTAGCTGCCTGCCTTTTCCTGGGCTGCCTTTTTGCGAGCTGCCCTGCCCCGGCGCGGCCTGTCGCCGAAGGCCACCAGCTGATCCCACAAGAGGCCCTTGTAGCCGAAGCGCTCCATAACGCTCAGCCGTTCCTGGCCCTCTTCCGGCGGAAAGATACGGTCGCGCCTGCCGTGAAACGACTCCTCGATGCGTGCGTTCATCCACTCCCGGTCCACCTGGGGAGATTGGTAGAAAACCGGTTTTAGCAGATCGTCGTCGCCGTCCACCAGCCCCTCGGCCACCGCGCGGTGGTGAAGCGGCGCGCCGGGCAGCACCCGTATGCCGGAGAACGCGAAGACCACCGAGCGCTCAAGCGAAGCCAGATTCTCCAGCCCCTCTTCCACCGTCGCCTCCGTCTCGTCGGGGCCGCCGAAGATGACAAAGTGCGCCGCCGGAATATGGTTGGCAACCGCCGCCTCGTTAACGCGGCGCACCTCGTCGAAGGTGAACCCCTTGTCCAGCCCCTTCAGGGTGGCGTCGCTGGCGGCGTCGGTGCCAAGCTCCATCGCGAAGAGCCCTGAGCTTTTCAACAGCGCCAGCTCTTCTGTGCCCAGCCCCGCAGGGCGAAAAAAGGCGCACCAGCGTATATTCACTTCGCGCCGCAAAAGCTCTTCGGCCAGCTCCAGGTAGTTGCCCGCCGCGTCGTTAAAAACTGAATCGGTGAAAAACACTTCGCCGACACCCAGCTGTGCCTTCATCTCTTCGAGCTCGTCCACCACCGCCCCCACCGGCTTTACCCGGAAGCGGTTGCCCTCCAGCCTGGGGTAGGTGCAGTAGGTGCAGCTAAAGGGGCAGCCGCGCTTGGTCTGGAGGTTTAACATTCCGGTGCGGCCAAGGTAGTATTTCGCGATCTGCGGGTCAATCAGCCCCGGCACCAGCGCGTCGCCCTCCACCGCGTTGCCGATGCCGCCGGTAAAGAGCCGCTCCACCTCTTCGCCACGGGCCAGCCGCTCCACCACCTCAACCACTGCGCGTTCGCCTTCGCCGGGTATACCGATGTCGGCCCCAACGTAGTGGAGTATCTGGCCGGGCATGAGCGAGAACCCCGCGCCGCCGATAAAGATCTTCGGTGGGTTTGCGCCCGCGATCTTTCGTACCTTTTGCACGATGGCGCGCGCCGTCTCCACCCACCAGTTGTCCTCGCAGGAGAAGGAATCGACGTTGTCGATGTTTCTCAGGGACACCCCGACCATCTGGGGGGCGAACTCTGCGAACGCCTCCTTCACCGCCTCGCCCAGCGGGTCGACCCCGCCACGCTCCAGCACGTCAAGCTGGCGTACCTCATGTCCCGCATTTACCAGCGCCCGCGCCACCACCGCCAGCCCCAGCGGATACACCGGATAGGGCGTGGTGGCTTCGTTGGCCGAGATAAGAAGCACTCGCGCCACTAGGCTGCGCCCGCTACGCTGCCGTCTTTAAAGGAGCGTTTTTTACGGGGGTTGTAGCGCCGGTAGGTGCCGTCTGCCATCTCGCGCTCTATCACGCGCCGGAAGAGCTCGCCCATCTTCAGCTGGTAGCCGCCGTCAGCGTAGAACGCATCCCACGACCAGTGGAAGAGCTCTTGCAACTTCTCGGGGGTCATCTGCTTGGGCTGGAAGACGACCCTGTCGGCGCTGTATTTGGACCAGTCGTTTGTGAGGATGCGCCCCTCCCGCTCCATCTGTGCGCGCACCGGAGAGTGGGGGAAGGGGGTCATTATGGTGAACTCGGCCACGTCGAGCTTTACTTCAATGAGGAACTCGACCAGCCGCTTTATGTAGTCCTCGTCCTGATCGTCGGTGCCTAGGATGACGGTGGCCTCGACGGCTATGCCGTGGTCGCGGTAGCGTTTTATCTTCTCGCGGATGTGATCCGAGGTGTCGAAGACCGCCTGATAGACATACCACGAGCCCGCCTGGGCGGCCAGATCGAGCACCTTGTCGTCATCGAGGATCGGGTGGGAGACAAACTTCTTCTTTAGCGGGATCATCTCGGTGAAGAGATCGATGAGCCACTGGCGATCCTGGGCCAGCGAGTTGTCCACCAGAAAGAGGCGGTTGTTCTCTATCGCTTCGAGCTCGGCCATCACCGTGTCTATCGGCCTGGGGCGAAAGACCTTGCCCCCCAGAAACCCGGTGCAGCAGGGGAAGCAGTCGAACTTGCACCCGCGCGAGGCGTGAACGAGGTCCACCATCTGCACGCCGCGGTACGAGTACAATTCGCG
>CAXMSR010000253.1:0-2770 GCA_964195725.1 uncultured Kiloniellaceae bacterium
GCCAGAGCTTTAACGCCGCCCAGACGGCGATGATCGAGGCGCGCCGCTCCATCCTCCACGCGCGGGTGGGGCTGCACCTCTCCCTTGGCGGCCACTGGGGGCATGAAGAGGAACTACAGAATATTTCGAATTCAACCCGTACGGATACAGACAACTCGGAGATCAACCGATGAAGCCCTTTAAGGTGTTTCAGCTCGTATTGAAGATCGTCCTGCCAATCCTGGTTATCGCGTTGGCCGTCAAGGTCACGATGACGATCATCGAGGCCAAAAAGGCCCCCACCCGCCGCCCCGGCGTAGTAGCCAAGCCGCTGGTGGAGACTGAAACGGTCTTTGCCCGCGACATCCCGGTGACGGTCGAGGCCTACGGCACTGTGCGCCCCGCCGTGAAGGTAAAGATCACCCCCCAGGTGAGCGGCAAGGTGGTAGAGCTGGCGGCGCAGCTGGTGGACGGCGGCTTTCTGAAAGCTGGCGAGCTGGTGCTGCGCCTCGACGCCCGCGACTTCGAGCTCGCGGTCGAGAGCTCTAAAGCCGAGGTCGCCAAGGCGCAGTACGAGCTGGCGCGCGCCGAGGAAGAGGGCAAGATAGCCCGCAACGAGTGGGAGATAATGAACCGCCCCAAAGAGGGTAAAGGCAGCGCCCACGAAAAACCCTCCGACGACAGCCTGATCTTTCACGGCCCCCAATTAAAGCTCGCCCACGCCGCTCTGGCAGCTGCCGGGGCGCGCATGGCCGAGGCCGAGTTGGCGCTCTCGCGCACCCGGCTCACCGCCCCCTTCGATGCGCTGGTTCTCGCTGAAACGGTGAACCTGGGCCAACACCTCACCCCCGGAAAATCGGTGGCCACCCTTCAGGACGTCAAATACGCCGAAGTGGTCTTCCCCATCAACGACGAGGATATGGCGTGGCTCGGCTCCTTCGCCCTTAGCGGCAATGGCAGCGGCAACGGCCCCAAGGTGACGGTAAAGGCACGTTATGCGGGCCGCGAAGAGCGGTGGCAGGGGCGTGCCGTGCGCACCGAAGCGCAGATCGACGCCAAGAGCCGCACCATCAATCTGGTGGTAGAGGTAAAAGACCCCTTCAAAAAGGGGCGCGCGCCGCTCCTGTCGGGTCTTTTTGTCGAGGGCGCGATCAGCGGGACGACGCTGAAAAACGCCTTTGAGATCAAGCGCCACGCGCTGCGAAACGGCGTCGTCTGGCTCTACCGCGGCGGTGTTCTTCGCATGATCCCCGCAAAGGCGGCGCGCTTAACGGCCAGTTCCGCCTACATCGTCGAGGGGCTTTCTGACGGCGACCGGGTGATAACCTCGCGTCTGGACGGTGCCACCGAGGGCATGCCCATTGAAGCGCTGGCCCGTGACAATGAGCCGCCCCCGCCCGTGAACACGGCGAGCCCGGAGGCGGGTAGATGAACCACGACAACACAGACAGCCCAACGAGCCGAACAGAGGGGATCATCTCCTGGTTCGTCCACAACCACGTCGCCGCCAATCTTTTAATGGTGATGATTATCGTGCTGGGCGCGGTGAGTCTCATTACGATGAAGCAGGAGGTCTTCCCCGAGGTCGATCTCGACATAATCGTGGTCACCGTCCCCTATCCCGGCGCAAGCCCCGAGGAGGTGGAGGAGGCGATCTGCACCCGCATCGAGGAAAAAGTCGCCTCGGTGGACGGAGTGAAAGAGATCCGGTCGCGCGCCTCGGAGGGCGTCGGCAGCGTCACCATAGAGCTTGAAAAAGGGGCCGACAAGCGAAAGGCGCTCGATGATGTGCAGACCGAGGTCGACCGCATCACCACCTTCCCCGACGAAGCGGAAGAGCCGATAATTACCGAGATAACCAACCGCCGTCAGGTGATCAACCTCGTGATCTACGGCGACGTGGGCGAGCGCACGCTCAAGCTCTACGCCGAGCAGGCACGCAACGACCTGACCGCGCTGCCCAACATCTCGCAGGCCGACCTCTCGGGTGTGCGCGATTACGAGATCTCGGTCGAGGTCTCTGAAACCACGCTGCGCCGCTACGGGATCACCTTCGATCAGGTGGTGGCGGCGCTGCGCGGCTCTAGCCTGGATCTGCCCGGCGGCTCGGTAAAGACAGAAGCGGGCGAGATCCTCATCCGCACCAAGGGGCAGCGCTACACCGGCCTCGAGTTCGAACGCATCGTCATCCTGTCTCGCGCCGACGGCACCAACATCGAGCTGGGGCAGCTGGCCCGCGTCATTGATGGCTTTGACGAAGACACTCCTTTAACCACCCGCTACGACGGCAGCCCTGCGGCGATGGTGCAGGTCTTTCGCGTGGCCGAGCAGGACGCCATCGACGTGGCCGACACCGTCAAGCGCTATATGACGGAACAAGAGCCCCTGCTGCCGCCGGGGCTGAAGATGGGCGTGTGGAGCGACCGCACTGAAATATTGAAGAGCCGCCGCGACCTGCTGCTGAAAAACGGCAAGGTCGGCCTCGTCCTCGTCTTCATCTGCCTGACGCTGTTTTTGAACTTGCGGCTGGCGTTCTGGGTGATGATGGGCATCCCCATTTCCTTCCTCGGCTCGTTCCTGTTCCTGCCCAGCGCCGACGTCTCGCTGAACATGGTCTCGCTGTTCGCCTACATCATCGCCCTGGGCATCGTGGTGGACGACGCCATCGTGGTGGGCGAGAACGTATTTGACTATCGGCAGAAAGGGCTCGGTGCGCTGGAGGCGGCGGTCAAGGGCGTGCGGGAGATGGCCATGCCGGTGGTGCTCACCGTGCTGACCACCATCGCCGCGT
>CAXMSR010000254.1:0-2760 GCA_964195725.1 uncultured Kiloniellaceae bacterium
CAAGTGCGTCAAGCGCTGCCAGATGGATGCGTTCACCATGGTTGAAGACGAAGCGGGCGCTCGCGATCCCAAAGCCCCCGACGGGGCCGACGGTAAAAAGAGAAAGAAGAAAGCCGTCGTTGAAAAGCGCCTCTGTATCGGCTGCGGACTCTGCGTCACCACCTGTCCCTCCGAGGCGCTGGAGCTGGTGCGCAAAGAAGACGCCCCCGAGGTGCCCGCCTCCTTCCCCGAGGCCCTGATGAACCTTGGCCGCGCACGCGGCAAACTCAGCCCCACCAAGATGGCGTTGATGGCGCTCAAGTCCAAACTGGATCGCACCCTGGCTTCACGCGGTAAATAACTGGCGACATCCGGTAGCAGCTTGGCAACAGACCGGTAACAGCCCGATAACAGATGAAAGGAAACTGGCCGATGAAAGAGAAGATACGCGAATTCGCGCTGGCACAGGGCGCCGACTATGTCGGTTTTGCCGCCGCCGCTGATTACGACAGCCCGCTGTCCCAGCCGCTAGAAGCGATCTTTCCCGGCGTCAAATCACTCACCGTGCTGGCCTACCGCGAACTCGCCACCTGCGAGAGCGATTCGCCGCAAATAGCGATGAACGGCCGGCTCGATCTCATGGAGTTCTCGCGCTCCACGAACTATAAGGTGGCGCGCTTTATCCAGGCGCAGTGTGGCGGCAAGGGCATGACAGTGCCGATCTCCTACCCGATGAAGATGGACGCCCAGACCAAAGGGACGGTCGGCGAAGTCTCGATGCGTCACGCGGCGCTGGCCGCCGGGCTGGGCACCTTCGGCAGAAACAACCTCATCCTCCACCCCGAGCTCGGCTCCCGGGTGCTCTTTACCGCGGTGCTCTCCGATCTGGAGCTCGACTCTGATCCCCGCGTCACCGAGAGCGCTTGTGATGACTGTCGGCTCTGCGTCGAGGCCTGCCCGGCAAACGCCCTTGACGAAGAGGGCAAAACCGAAGTTTTCCAGTGTCTGAAAAACTCGCAGCCCTACGGCATAGGCGGGGCGATAAAGTTTGGGATGAAATACGACAAAGCCTCGCCCGAGGGTAAAAAAGAGATGCTCTTTGATCCCCACTTCTGGACGCTCTATCAGGCGGGCTTCATCGGGTTTCAGTATTTTTGCTGGA
The DNA here is from genome assembly GCA_964195725.1 of uncultured Kiloniellaceae bacterium. GTDB lineage: Bacteria > Desulfobacterota > Deferrisomatia > Deferrisomatales > BM512 > CAXMSR01. The sequence continues at coordinate 1,142 of CAXMSR010000254.1, forward strand.
ACTGCATGAAAGAGTGCCCCGCAGGGCAGGGGTAGCCGTAAGCCCGGACGCCAAAAAATGCCTCGCAGACAGGCTTGCTTTCGAGGCTGACGGGGCTGACAAAGCCAAGAGAGGGCGATTCCCCGGGGAAGCGCCCTCTCTTTTATTTAGCGCGCAAACCTGTCGCCCAGCCGGGCAGCGGGTTTGTCAATGTCTGACAGCGGGTTTGCCAACGGCTGGCAACGGGTTTGTCAACTCACGGCAGCGGGTTTGCCAGCTCACGGCAGCGGGTTTGCAAACCCTATGCGCCGCGCAGGGGCGAGCCTCTGCACGCGCCCCCTCGCCCCCGCCATTTGAATGATTGCAATACTCCGGGTTCTCCGCTAAAAACACCTGTCGTGAAAAGAAAAAAGAGTATCGTGCGTTTTGGCTGGTATACTCTGCCCAGAGCGTAACCCACGAGAATTCACTACAGATTCAAAGAAAACGGAGCCAAGGTTGATACCCCAACGAGAAAAATTCATCGCTTTCCTGACAAGGGGAGCGCAGAGCCCTCTGGACGCGCGGGCACTGATCGTTCATTTCGAGGTGAGCGCCAAGGATGAGTCCGCCTTCATGGCGTTTCTCGACGAGCGGGTAACCCAGGGCGACGCCGTGCTGATAAAGGGCGAGCGCTACGCACACCCGGGCCGGGTCGGGCTGGTGGTCGGGCGGCTCTCAATGCATCCCGACGGCTTTGGTTTTGTCATCCCCGATAAAGAAGTGGGCGGCTCCGGCAAGGGTGAAGAGGTGGAAGACCTGCATGTGGGCGGGCGACATATCACCGACGCCATGCACGGCGACCGCGTAGTCGCCAGGGTCGAGCAGCGCGGCACACGCACCTCCGGGCGTGTTATCCGGGTTCTCACCCGCGCCAACGAGCGGCTGGTGGGCACCGTGCGCGTGCGCAAGCGCTCGGCGCTGGTGGTGCCCTTAAACGAGCGGATCAGTCAACACATTCTGGTAGACCGCGACGAGCTCGCCGGTGCCGTCGAGGGGCAGGTAGTGGAGGTGGAGATCACCCGCTACCCCACCGTCGACACGCCCCCCGAGGGGTTGGTGACCCATGTGCTTGGCTTTCCCGGCGATGAAGATGTCGAGTCCGACGCCATCGCCTTAAAGAACGGCGTTGCACTAAAGTTCGCCCCCGAGACTCTGGCCGCCGCCGAGAAGATGCCGAAGAAAGTGAGCGCCGCCGACAGGAGGGGGCGCGAAGACCTGCGCAAGCTGGGGCTGGTGACGATCGACGGCGAAACCGCAAAGGATTTTGACGACGCGGTGCATGTGGAAGCGACCAAAGACGGCTACCGCCTCACCGTCGCCATCGCCGACGTCTCTCACTACGTAAAGACCGGCGGCGCCATCGACGACGAGGCGCGCGCGCGCGGCACCTCGACCTATTTTCCCGACCGCGTCTACCCGATGTTGCCCGAATCGCTCTCCAACCATCTGTGCTCGCTGGTGCCAAACCAAGAGCGGCTGGCGATGGTGGCCGAGCTGGAGTTCTCGCGAGGGGGCAGGCGCACGAGCGAGCGGTTCTACCCTGCCGTCATAGAGAGCAAGCACCGGCTGACCTACACCGATGTTGCGGCGATTCTGGA
>CAXMSR010000255.1:0-2723 GCA_964195725.1 uncultured Kiloniellaceae bacterium
TCCACTGCCACTCTACCTCCGGGTTCTCCGAGTACACTTTTCAGCGCGCCATCCAGGCGGGCGTAGACATCATCGACACCTGCTCGGCACCCTTTGCGTGCCGCACCAGCCACCCGGCCATCGAGCCGATCGTGATGATGCTTCAGGGTACCGAGCGCGACACCGGGCTCGACATGGATAACCTGAACAAGATCAACGAGTACCTTGAGTCGATCGCGCCGAAATACCGACATTTACTTGATACCTCCCGCATGGCCACCGTGGACATCGGCGTACTCTTGCATCAGGTACCCGGCGGCATGCTCTCCAATATGGTCAACCAGCTTAAGCAGGCTGGCGCCGAGCACCGCCTCAGCGATGTGTTTGAAGAGCTCCCCCAGGTCAGAAAAGACCTGGGTTTCCCGCCGCTCGTCACGCCCACCAGCCAGATCGTGGGTGTGCAGGCCGTGCAAAACGTTCTCTTCGGCAAATCCGGCTCCATCAAAGACCGCTACGCCATGATCTCCGGTCAGGTAAAAGACTACTGCTACGGCCTCTACGGCGAGACCCCGGCAGATATCAACCCCGAGCTGCGCGCCCTGGCGTTAAAGGGGTATGCGCGCGGCGAAGAGCCGATCACCTGCCGCCCCGCCGATGTTTTGGAGCCCGAGCTTGAAAAAGCCAAGGCCGAGATCGGCGATTTGGCTAAAAACCAGGCAGACCTCGTCCTCTACACGCTCTTTCCCACAACCGGAAAACGCTTTCTCGAAGTCCGTGAAGGCAAGGTCAAGGCCCCCGCAGAGTGGACGCCCAAAACCCTTGAAGATGCAGCCGCCGAGGCCGAGCTGGTTAAAAAGGCTCTCGCAGGTGAGCTGGAAGAGGCCAAGGAAGAGACCGCACAAGCGCCCAGCAGCAGTGCCGCCACCTACGACGTTTATGTGAACGGACAGCACTTTGAGGTCGCAGTTGACGGCGACGCCATCGTCGCCCCCATGGCTGTAGCGGCCCCGGTAGCGCCCGTAGCAGTCGCCCCGGCCCCGGCAGCCGCCGCACCGGCAGCACCCGTAGCTGCGGCAGCCGCGCCTGCTCCCGCTCCTGCCAAGGCTGCTGCGGCAGCAGGCGGCCCGGGTTCGCTTCCCGCACCAATGCCCGGCATGATCATCGAGTACCGGGTCAAGGTCGGCGACGCCGTGAGCGAAGGCGACACCGTGGTCATCCTCGAAGCGATGAAGATGGAAAATGGCTTGGTGGCCCCGATTTCAGGCACCGTCCAGGAGCTCTTCTTCGGCAATGGCGACGCCGTGAGCCAGGGCGACGTTCTGCTCACCATCGGCTAACGATAGAAGCTAAGTAAATAAGAAAACAGCTCTATATAGAAACCAGGAGGAAGGGATGTCAACCCTGCAAGATAAGTTTGAACTTCTCGCAAAAAGAAACGCCGAAGCCGAAGCTGGCGGAGGCGAGGCTCGCGTAGCCAAACATAAAGCGAAGGGCAAACTCACCGCGCGCGAGCGCATGAATCTGTTCTTTGATCCCGGTACCTTTGTCGAGATGGACAAGTTCGTCACCCACCAGTGCACCAACTTCGGCATGGAAAAGACGAAGATCCCGGGCGACGGCATCATCACCGGCTTTGGCAAGGTAAACGGTCGCTACGTCTACGCCTACGCCCAGGACTTCACCGTCTACGGCGGCTCCCTGTCGCTCACCATGTCCAACAAGATCTGCAAGGTCATGGACGCGGCCCTTAAAAACGGCGCGCCCTTCGTGGGGCTAAACGACTCGGGCGGCGCCCGTATCCAAGAGGGCGTTAGCGCGCTCGCGGGTTACTCCAACATCTTTTTGCGCAACGTCATGAGCTCCGGCGTCATCCCGCAGATCTCCGCCATCATCGGCACCTGCGCCGGTGGCGCGGTCTACAGCCCCGCCATCACCGATTTTGTCTACATGGTCGAGGGCACCAGCTACATGTTCATCACGGGGCCCAAGGTGATAAAATCGGTCACCAACGAGGACGTCACGATGGACGCGCTGGGCGGCGCGATGACCCACAACGCCACTTCGGGCGTGGCGCATTTTGCGACCACCAGCGACAAGGACTGCATTGAGCAGATCAAAAAGCTGCTGAGCTACATGCCGTCAAACAACCTGGAAGAGCCGCCGTTTGTCGCCTCGAACGACCCGGCGAGCCGCAAGCTCCCCGAGCTCAACGAAGTGGTGCCCGACAACCCCAACAAGGGCTATGATATCAAGTCGGTTATCACCGCGATGGTCGACGAGGGCGATTTCTACGAAGTCCACAAGTACTACGCCAAAAACCTCGTCGTCGGCTTTGCCCGCATGGGTGGCTTTGTGGTGGGTATCGTCGCCAATCAGCCCAACAACCTCGCCGGTTGCCTCGACTGCGACGCCTCGATGAAGGGCGCGCGTTTCATCCGCTACTGCGACGCGTTCAATATCCCGCTCGTCACCCTTGAGGACGTGCCCGGTTATCTGCCCGGCACCGATCAGGAATATCGCGGCATCATCAAACACGGCGCAAAGCTCATCTACGCCTACGCCGAAGCCACGGTGCCCAAGATAACCGTAATCACCCGCAAGGCCTACGGCGGCGCGTACTGCGTCATGGCGAGCAAGCACATTCGCACCGATGTGAATTTCGCGTGGCCGACGGCCGAGATTGCGGTCATGGGCCCCGAGGGCGCCGTGAACATTCTCTATCGCCGCGAACTCGAGAAGGCCGC
>CAXMSR010000256.1:0-2721 GCA_964195725.1 uncultured Kiloniellaceae bacterium
GTGAGCGCCGAGCTCGTGCGCCGCCTTGGCACCACCATCGAACCGGTAGAGGTCGAGCATGGCGCGGTGGAAGAGATCGACGCCTCTGATAGTTCCTTACAGGAGGTCTTGCCGATCCTCACCCACTACGTCGACGATTCGGCCCCTTTCATCACCACAGGGCTCATCCAGTCGATTGATCCCGACACCGCCAAGACGGTGCGGGGAGTGCACCGAATGGAAGTTCGGGGAGATAAAGAGCTGGGAGTCGCCTTTCTAAGAACGCGGCCTGACCATGCCGCTGGCGGTGACGATAGGCATGGAGCCGCTGACTTTTGCCTCCTTCGCTTTAAAGGGGGTGTCGGGAGCCGACAAGCTGGCGGTGGCCGGAGGGCTTCGGGGCGAACCCGTCAAGGTCGTTCGCGCAGCGCTGACCGGAATCTGCGTGCCCGCCCTCTGCGAGTATCTGCTTGAGGGGGAGGTAGACGCCACCGACCTGCGCACCGACGGCCCCCTTGGGGAGATCAGCGGTTACTCGCAGAGCTTTGCCGACATACCCACCTTCCGGGTGCGCCGGATAACACACCGCGCCGAGCCGATCTACCACGCTCTTTTGCCAAACGGCCCTGAAGGAGATCTGCTCCTTCGAACCGTCGCCGAGGCCCTGATATCTTCGCAACTAAAAGGGCGCTTCCCCTTTGCCGAGCAGCTTCACTTCATACCCACCACCTTTGGCTCGTCGGTGGTGGTCAGAGTCGCCAAGGTTGATCGTGAGCTGGTGCGAACCCTGCTGGTGCAGCTTCTCACCATGGGGATGGTCAAAAAGGCTGTCGCCGTCGCTGATGACGTCGACCCCGCCGACCTGGGCGAGGTGGAGTGGTCGCTGGCGACCCGCTATCGCCCCGCGAAGGATTCGATAATCCTCTCCGACCTTCGCGGCGTCCCCATCGACCCGTCGTGCGACGACACCTTCAGGAGCGGCAAGATCGCGCTTGACGCCACCGGTTATAGCCATATGTCCAACGAGTGCCGGGCGACCCTCTCCCCGGAAGCCGCAATTAAGGCCGACGCTCTTTTCTAAAGGAGTACAGCGATGAGACAAAAGAGAATAATAGTTGGAATATCGGGTGCCACCGGACCCCACTACGGCATCCGCATCCTTCAAACACTCGCCAAAACCGATGTGGAGACGCATCTGGTCATCTCCAACGCCAGCCGAAGAAATATAGTGCTTGAGACCGACTGGGCGGTGGAGGACGTTATCGCCCTGGCCGACTACAACCACGATTTCAACAACGTGGGCGCGTCGATCGCCAGCGGCTCGTTTCTCACCGACGGCATGGTCATCGCCCCCTGCTCGGTAAAGACCGCTTCGGCCATATCGAACTCGTACAATGAAAACCTCCTCGTCAGGGCGGCAGACGTCACCTTGAAGGAGAACCGCAGGTTGGTGATTATGTTCAGGGAAACCCCCCTGCACAAAGGGCACCTGGAGATACTCAGGCGCTGTGCTGACGTGGGGGCGATGATTTTGCCCCCCATGGTCTCGATGTACCACCGGCCCCAAACGGTTCAGGACATCATCGACCAGTCGGTCGGAAAAGCCCTGGACGCCCTTGGGGTAGAGCACGACCTCTTCAGACGGTGGCAGGGTAGCGACATCTCCGAGGTAGGTTAGCGGAGGCGCTGGGAAATTTAAATTTGCTTCGACAAACAAATGTCAGGAGACTGAGTTGAAGATCACACAGGACGAGTATTGGAACCCGCTGGTTGAGACCATGGGCCTTGACGAGACCCGAAATCTACAGCTTGAAAAATTCAAGCAGGTGGTTCGTTGGGGCTATGAACGAAGCCGCCTGTATCGCAGGAAATTCGACGAGGCGGGCATCAAACCAGACGACATCCGCACCTGGGACGACATTGCCAAGGTACCGCTCTTGACCAAAGACGACTACCGGTGCCAGGGAACCGACCCCTTACCCTACGGTGAAACCCTGTGTGTCGATCTCGACGACGTCACCGCCTTTCACCAGACGAGCGGCACAACGGGCACCCCCGTTTATCAGCCCGACACCTGGGCCGACTGGGAGTGGTGGAGCGAGTGCTGGGCCACCATCCTCTGGGCGCAGGGGTTTCGCCCAAGCGATCGCGTCTTCATCCCCTTTGGCTACAATATCTTCGTCGCCTACTGGGCCGGCCACTACGCCTGCGAGAAGATCGGCTGCGAAGTCGTCCCGGGCGGTGTTCTGGCTACGAGGGAACGAATACTGAAGATGCAGGAGCTAAAGGTCACCGCTTTTATGGCGACGCCGACCTATGTGCTGGGGATGGCCGAGGTGGCTAAAAAAGAGCTGGGGATCGACCCGAAGGATCTGGGCATTAAAAAGATCCTCTGCGCCGGAGAGCCCGGAGCGCTGGTGACGAGCACCAAGCGGCGCATGGAAGAGGCGTGGGGTTGCCCGGTACACGACCACGTAGGTGCCACAGAGGTGGGTGCGTGGTCCTTCGAGTGCCGCCACCAGCCGGGGGGCCTGCACGTCATCAGCTCCATGTTTCTCGTTGAACTGCTGGAGCTGGAATCGGACAAGCCGGTAACCGAGCCGGGGATTCCCGGACGGATCGTCATAACCTCCTTTGACCGCCAGGCACAGCCCTGTATCCGCTTCGACACAAAGGACGTATCGATGTGGAGCGCCGACGCCTGCGGGTGTGGGCGCAATTGGCCGATACTTGAGAGCGGCG
>CAXMSR010000257.1:0-2397 GCA_964195725.1 uncultured Kiloniellaceae bacterium
CTCCTCCCGCTTTGCGCGGCAGACGTTTCGGCAGAAGCCGCATACCGTGTAGTAGAGGGTGTCCGGCGACAATACGAATCCCCGATAGTCGGAGAAGGTGTTCTCCTCAAGGTTCATTTGCGGGTCGGCTTTTTGGAGGCTTATACAGAGTGCGTCGAGCTCGTCTTTTGCTTCTGGCAAGGGCTCACCGAGCCGGTAGGGGCTCCAATTCGACCACTTGCCATTCGGGGCCATCCCCTCATAGCCAGTGCAGCCAATCCAGCAGCAGGTGTTTGGCCGTTTTAGCGCGATCTCTTCTACTATACCGGCTACGGTTACCGTCACCGACTCCTTGGGGTTTATCATCTCCACCGGGCAGACCAGTGCGCACATTTTGCATTTGTCACAAGGGCTCTCCTCAAGGAGGGGATCGCTCGCCAGCTCCGCAGAGGTAATGACGCTCCCCAACTCCACCAACGCCCCGAACTCGTGGGTCATGAGGTTGCCGCTCCACCCCAGCCTACCCAGCCCGGCCGCCACCGCAGCATAGCGGTGAGAGAATTCAGGATGAAATTCGGTCATCTCCGCCACGTCAGTAGCGCCTTCTTCTGGTCGATAGTTGTTGTTTACATCTACGTTGACCGCCTCGAATCCCTTACCCTCCAACAAGCTCACCAGCCCCTCGCCGATGGAATAAAGACTCGTCACCTTGTTTTTTCTGTCTGCGCAGTGAGAAAGCCAGTCCTCTTTAGAGAGGAACTCGCTGGCAGCCTGTGTGTCGAGCGCCACAGCAAAAGAGACAACCGAACAAGCCGAGGGCAGCAGATAAGTGGGGTCACCCGATGGAGGCGCATCGGTCAACCGCTCTCGTGAGGCGATCCTTACCAACGAGGCCCCAGCTTCATTCGCGAACGTCTTTACAAGCTGTGTTAGTCCATCCATTTCTATTTCCTTTGAGCCTAATCAAGAGAGGCCCTGTCAAAAATCTTCCTTTTTGGAACGATACCATGCCCGGCAACCCCAGGCTAGAGGCATGGTTTTCATAAATCTATTGTAAAGTATTTTATTTTGGAAGACGTTTTTGCAACGTCTGGGCGTCTGGTAATCTGGTGGGGATGTCAAATTTGGACTTGACCGTCTTTTGAGATGTCTCAGACCAAGTGGGGCCTATCACCTTACTCACTCAGCGTACAATTGCGTCCAACCCCTTCTCGCCGCCACCGGCAAGGCGCACCGAGACGCGGTTGGGCACGCAGACGAGCACCTGTCCGCTGAGCGTGACGTCGCCCATGCGCATACAGATTTTATTTGGGCAGGGGCTCGAAACCACTCTGAGAGCGCCGCCGTCGGCCTGCAATACGGTCTTTCCCTGGTGGCCTTCAATCTCGATTTTACGGTCGGGTGAAAGAGGATGTATCTCGGGTGGACGCCCACCGCCAACGGTCACTACCAGCCGATCAGGAACGCCGCCGTCGTGGGCGGCACCCGGTATCAGGGTAAAAAAACCCAGCGCGATGGCGATAACCACTACATCGAGAAGGGCGAAGGTTCGCCTCTTCAACGAGCTGTCCATGGGGCAAAGACCTCAACAGCGGCGGCGGTTGCGGAGGTTGCGGCGATTACGGTACTTGGGCTCATTTACCCGCGTTCTTGGAAGAGACAACCGCGTCAAAGCCGCTTGTGACTATCTCCGCCAGCCCCGCGTCGATGATGAGCCCTTCGACGCCCTCTTCTTTTTCAAGGAGAGCCAGGCCCTTTTCGGGGCCGAGCACAAAGGCCACGGTGGCGAGGATGTCGGCGCGCATGGCGGTGTCGGCCCACACTGTGACGCTAACGCACCCCGCGTCGGCGGGACTGCCGGTGGCAGGCGAGAAGATGTGGTGGTAGCGTTCGCCCTCCCACTCGAAGTAGCGCTCGTAATCGCCAGAGGTGACTAGCCCGCCGTTTTTTGGAGTGACGGGAAAGACCTGATCGGTGTTGCGCGGATGCTGGAGCCCCACCTTCCAGGGCTCGCCGTTCTTGTCGCCCGACAGATAGAGGTCGCCTCCGGCGTTTACGAGGAAGTTCTCAAACCCCGCTTCGCGCAGCGCCTTGGCCGCCAGGTCCACCGCGTACCCCTTGGCTATGCCGCCCAGATCGATGGCGACGCCGTTTAGCTCGACATTGCCGCCGCCGTCCATGCTGACCCGCTGCCAGCCAGTGGCGGCGCGCGCGCGGTCGATCTCCGCCTGGGCAGGCGGCGCGTGGGGGCCGGATTTCACTTTCCAGAGGTCGATCACCGCAGCCATGGTGGGGTCAAATGCGCCCCCCATAGTGCGCGCAGCGCGAAGCGCGGCATCCAGCACCGCCGCCGTGTCAGGGGAGACGGCGGCTTTCCCAACCTTATTTAACGCCCACAGCGGCGTGCCCTCTATGCGC
>CAXMSR010000257.1:2407-2709 GCA_964195725.1 uncultured Kiloniellaceae bacterium
ATCAGAAAACGCGTCTCAAGGTGTACGTTGGGGTCTAGCGTCGGCCCCTTTGTCAGGGTGACTATCCCCACGACGCATACCACGGCGACGAGTACCGCCCCAAAATGTTGTCTCTTGCCCAAAGCAGCCATAGCGTCAAACCTTTTCAATGATTGGGTTATCTAGTGATCTACTACTAAAATACCGATGATTTACTATTACAATGCCGGGCGCAACGCGACGTTATTCGACGCGCTGTGCGATCAGATCATAGGGCTCGGCTTCGATTATCCGTGCGAGCACAAAAGCGCCCATCTCGATTA
>CAXMSR010000258.1:0-2707 GCA_964195725.1 uncultured Kiloniellaceae bacterium
TCTGTTTTTGGCGATAGCATACCAGCCACCTTACGCCGCCAGGGCTGGCTTTTTATAACTCCATTACAAAACAGTTGGTTTTTGGAGATGTTTTACATGTCTGAGCGAGTCGGGATTTGGAGGGCTGACCAGAGCGGTCTCGGCCATTTTTTGGCATGCTGCCGATCAAGTGGTGTCGTTTGCAATTTATTATGGACTAAGAGCGGTGCTTCTCACGCCGCTCTTTAGCGGCAGCTTGCCGACGGAGCTGCTCTTCGGTCTCCATCTTGATCTGGGGTATCACCGAAGGGCGTCCATCGTCGTCCAGGCCGACAAAGGTCAGATACGCCGACGAGGTGTGACGGACTTCGCCGGAACGCATGTCCTCGGCCTCGACGCGCACGCCGATCTCCATCGAGCTTCTTCCTGTAAAATTTATCGAGGCCTTGAGCATAAGGAGATCGCCGACAAAGACCGGCTCGTGAAAGTCCAGCCGATCGACTGAGGCGGTGACGACGTTGGAGCGTGCGTGGCGGATAGCGACGGCGCCTGCCGCGTCATCGATCAACTTCATGATCGTGCCGCCGTGGACGTTGCCCGCCGGGTTGGCGTCGTCGGGAAGCATTATTCGCGCCAGCGTCACCTGTGTTTCAGCTACTGTGCGTGCTTTGGCGGTGTTGTCGCTCATCAGTTTGCTTTCACAATAAACGGCACAGGCTTCTAGCTGCCCGGTTTGCGCTGGCCGCCGCGTCCGCTTCGTTGATGTCTGGCACCTGGTCTGGAGCCGCTGGATTTGGGTCCGCCGCGTCCACTGCCGGGGCCGCCTCTGCCGCCTCCAGAGCGTGGGCCGTCAGTTTTCGGGCGGGGCTTGTAGGGCGGCTTTTTTACATCGATGAAGTAATCGAGCGGGGGGCTCTCGCTGGGAATCTGTTTGCCGATAAATTCTTCGATCTCGCCCAGGCTGAAGACGTAGTCTTCGCAGGCGAAGGTTACCGCCTTGCCGCTCGCTCCGGCGCGCGCGGTGCGGCCGATGCGGTGTACGTAGTCTTCGCAGTCCTGGGGCAGATCGAAGTTGAAGACGTGGGTTACTCCGGGGATGTGGAGCCCGCGCGAGGCGACGTCGGTGGCTACCAGTATCTTTATCTCGCCAGCTGTAAAGCGTTTAAGCACCTTCAGGCGTCGTTCTTGGCTTACGTCGCCGCTGAGCACTGTGCTGATGTAGCCGTTGAAATTTAAGTAATCCATCAACTTGTTGCCCATACGCTTGGTATTGATGAAGATGATCGCCTTTTCCCACTCTTCTTTTTCAAGATAGCCGAGCAGAAAGCTGATCTTCTCGCTGGAGCCAAGGTGGTAGAGCACCTGCTCGACCTTGTCGGCCACGATGCTGTCGGCGGCCACTTCCAGATGTTCGGGCATGTTCATGTGCTCGTAAGCCAGCTCGCGCACCCGAAGGCTTAGCGTCGCCGAGTAGAGCATCGACTGGCGCTTGTCGAAGGCGGACATGCGCTGCATCATAAAGCGGATGTCGTCTACAAAGCCCATGTCGAACATGCGGTCGGCTTCGTCGATGACGGCCAGCTCGACATCTTCGAGGTGGTAGATCCTCTGTTTGAGGTAATCGATCAGGCGCCCGGGGGTGCCGACCAGAAGATCGACGCCGTCTTTGATCGCATCGCGCTGTTTCTGGTAGTCTACGCCGCCGTAGGCAAGCCGTATCTTGAGGTCAAGGTACTTGCCGATGGCCTCTGCGTCTTTGGCTACCTGCACCGCCAGCTCGCGAGTTGGCGTTATTATTATGGCGCGTGGACATACCCCGCGGGTTTTTCTTCTCGGCTTGGTCAGAATGTGGTTGAATATGGTCACCAGGAAGGCGGCGGTTTTGCCCGAGCCGGTTTGAGCCTGGGCGGCGACATCTTTGCCGGTAAGCGACAGCGGTATCGAAGCGGCCTGGACTTCGGTCATGAACTCGAAGCCAAGTTCGTTCAGTCCGTCTCGAAGGGGCTGGGGGACGTCCAGATCGGCGAATTTTTTATCGGTGAGTTTCAATATTTTCTCGGTCTGTAGTGTGGTTTTAATTAATTGAATGGGCAATCTACGCGGGATACCACGTTGAGTCAACTTAAACGCGACATTTCAAGCTATTCCAGCGAACACAGGACAAATATCGCCAAGATTCTGGGGGCGCTGTGTTTTGTCCTGCTCTTTGGCTCGGCGGGGTTTCATCTGCTGGAGGGGTGGTCGCTGATCGACAGCGTCTACATGGCTGTTATCACCCTGTCCACGGTGGGTTTTATGGAGCCCCAGCCCCTTAGCGAGGCTGGGCGCGTCTTTACCATCATCTATATAGTAACCGGTGTCAGTCTGGTTACCTACTCGGTGGGCATGATAACCCGCATGATCATCGAAGGCGAAGTCCAACAGATATTGGGAAGAAGGCGTACGATGACGAAGATCAACCGTTTGAAAGATCACTACATAATCTGCGGCTTCGGCAGGATCGGCCAGATGGTGGCTGCCGAGTTCGAGCGACGCCCGATGCCCTTCGTCGTTATTGAAAAAGACGACGTACAGGCCAGAAAGCTCCCGGCGAATTATCCGCTGGTGGTGGGAGACGCCACCGAGGAAGAGGTGCTGTTGAGCGCGGGGATCGAACGCGCCAAGGGGTTGGTGACGGTGCTGCACTCGGACGCGGCAAACCTCTTTGTCACCCTGTCTGCGCGTGAGC
>CAXMSR010000259.1:0-2693 GCA_964195725.1 uncultured Kiloniellaceae bacterium
CAGCTGATAGGTTGCACCGGCAGCCGTGCTCATAGCGCGAATCTGCTCCGCTTCGGCGGGGTTCCACTCAGGGTGCTCGACGTTTACGGCAATGACGGTGAACTCGGTGGGGCCGTGCTCGGCATACATTGTCTGCGCGTCTTTAAGTATCTCGGCGCTGCGGGGGCTCCATGAGGCCCAGAAGACGAGCAGGGTGGCTTTGGTTGCCAGCGAAGGGTAGAGCTCGACCTCTTCGCCGTCGTGCGCTTGAAAGCGTGGCTCGCTGAAAAGCTGGCGGTGGCAAAGACTTGTAGAATCACGGCGCAAATGAGAGCCGTGCGAAGTGTGCGTTTCACAGACCTTATCCTCCAGGAGTGTGCGGAAAGAAGAAATTAGACGTAATCCTTTAATATTACCTGCCGACGCTGTGTTGTGCAAAGACAAAGTTAGCAACGCCTTGCTGGCTTAGGTACAGGGGTTCTTGACCGCCGAGGTGGGCGTAGGACAAATGAAAGGGATTATTGCTGTTTTTACTTGATGGCTGTTGAGGTTTTCGGTGTCCGGGTGCTGGTGAAAAAGGTGTCTTCAGTAGCGACCGGTGGATGATTGTGGCGGGGGGCACTGGCCGCCGCCGGTTAAAACCAGCGCTCTTGCGCATGAGCGGACCGTTGCAGGCGACAGGTGCAGGCGACAGGTGCAGGCGACAGGTGCGCTCGCGGTGTTTTCTCTGTCGGGGCGACGGTGTCCCGGCTAGGGTTCGAGCTCTTTTGCCCACTTTGTCAGGGCGTCGATGGCACGCTCTGCGCGCAGGAGCTTGGCCTGTTTTTTATCCCGCATCCGCTCGCCCAGCGGCGGAAGGATTCCGAAGTTCATGTTCATCGGCTCGAAGCGCTTTGCCGGTGCGGAGCACAGGTGGTTTACGAGCGAGCCGAAGGCGGTCTCGCGGGGCGGTGGCGGGGGTGTTTTGCCCTTTAGGCGCAGGGCGAGATTGAGCCCTGCCCAAAGCCCCATGGCGGCGCTCTCCAGATAGCCCTCTACCCCTGTTATCTGCCCGGCAAGCTGTACCCAGGGCGCTACGCGCAGGCGCAGGTAGGCGTCCAGACATTTGGGTGCGTCCACGTAGGTGTTGCGGTGAAGGTTGCCCAGGCGATGGAACTCGGCGTTTTCAAGGCCGGGAATGAGGCGAAACACTTTTTTCTGCTCGGGGTGCGCCAGCTTTGTCTGAAACCCCACCATGTTGTAGCGTAGCCCCTCGGCGTCTTCGCGCCGCAGCTGTACCACGGCCCAGGGGCGCTCTCCGGTGCGCGGATCGGTGAGCCCCACCGGCTTCATGGCGCCAAAGCGAAGGGTCTTGTCCCCCTTCGAGGCCAGCACCTCTATCGGCTGGCACGCCTGAAAGACGCGCTCTTCCTCGAAGTTTCTCGTGGCGACCGTTCTGGCTGCGGTGAGGGCGTCGTGAAAACGCTCGAACTCTTCGCGGTTCATGGGACAGTTGAGATAATCAGCGCCGCCCTTGCCGTAGCGCGAGGCGGCAAAAGCGATGTCGCGGTTGATCGTGTCACCCTCGATTATCGGCGCCATTGCATCATAAAAGTAGAGCTCGGCGGTGCCGGTGAGTTCTCCCAGAGCAGTGGCCAGAGGATCCGAGGTGAGCGGGCCGGTGGCGATTATCAGGTGTTGCTCCCGCCCGATCCCGGTTATCTCCTCGCGCACGAGCTCTATGTTGGGGTGTGCCTCGACTGTGCTGGTGGCCTGTTTGGCAAAGAGCGCCCGATCTACCGCCAGCGCTTGACCGGCGGCGACGCTGTTGTCCTCGGCGGCCTCGATCACCACCGAGCCCAGCAGCCGAAGCTCTTCTTGCAAGAGCCCCGAGGCTTGCCCCAGGCCGGTGGACTTTAACGAATTCGAGCAGACCAGTTCGCACAGATCGGGGTTTTCGTGGGCAGGGGAGAACTTGACGGGCTTCATCTCGGAGAGCTGCACGCTTATGCCCCTGCGCGCCAACGCCATGGCGGCTTCGGCTCCAGCCAGTCCGCCCCCTGCGATCAATACGGTGTCTTTTTGTGTGAAGCTCATCCGGTCGTTGTCCTCGAAAACGAAAGACGGCCCACCATGAGTGGCGGGCCGTCGGGCTTATCGTCGTTGCTTGCTAGGCTTCTAGAATTTGCAGGAAGGCTCTTCGAGCAACATGTCCAGCACGAAGGGAATCTCGCGTACGCCGTCGGGGTAGTCGCCCACATGCTCGTAGCGCAATTTTCCGGCGCAGTCCACTATCAGCTTTAGCGGGATGGGGCCTGAGAGCTTGTAGAGGCCGGTGGCCACTTCAAACTTCTTATCCAAAAGCAGCGGATAGGTGATTTTGTGCTTTTTCTTCAGCGCGGCGATCTTTTTCAGATCACCCTTGTCGCCCTGGCTAAGGGTGATGCCCAAAAGCAGATAGCCCTTGTCCTTGTAATCGTTATATTCTTTAACCAGCTCGGGCATCTCTTTTTTGCAGATATCGCACCAAGTGGCCCAGAACTCGAGCATGACCACTTTTTTGCCGAAGTAGTCGCTTAAGCGAACCTTCTTCCCGGTGTTGAACTCCACCAGCTCGAAGTCCGGGGCAGAGTCACCGTTACCCTCGGGGTCGATGATCAGCCCGGTGCCAGCCCCGGCGAAGGCAAAAGAACCGATACAGACGGCCAAGAGTGCTCCCCCCAGCACCAGCAGCA
>CAXMSR010000260.1:0-2667 GCA_964195725.1 uncultured Kiloniellaceae bacterium
GGGCCGGGACGCCCCGCGCGGGCGAGGTAGAACGCCTGCTTGATGATGCGCGCCAGATCGCGCACGTCTTTGACGAGGAAGTTGTGCTTGGTGCAGGGGCGCGTTATGCCGACGATGTCCGCTTCCTGGAAGGCGTTGTAACCGATGGCGGGCGTCGGCACCTGCCCGGTCAGACAGACGATCGGGGCCGAGTCCAGCATCGCGGTGGCGAGACCGGTGACCAGGTTTGTCGCGCCGGGGCCGCTGGTGGCCATGGCAACGCCGACCTTTCCGGTTGCCCGCGCGTAGCCGTCCGCCATGTGGGACGCGCCCTGCTCGTGGCGCACCAACAGGTGCTTTATATCTTTGTCGTCATGCAGTTCGTCGTAGACGGGGATGACAACACCGCCCGGATAGCCAAAGATGGTGTCAACGCCCTCTTTTTTCATGCACTCCAGCAATATTTGAGCTCCGGTGAGTTCCACTTTTACACCTCCGAAGTGCGTCCGGGCACGTAGTGCACCGAACGCCTCTATAAAAATATCATATGCGTATTATATGAAACGGCCGATCTCTCTGGAGAGGTCGGCCGCCTCGGAAAGCAGAGTAGCGTTTAAGCTACCCTTCCAAAACGGCCCCGGTATCTGCCGAAGTAACTAGCTTCGCGTAGCGCGCCAGCCAGCCGGTAACCTTTTCCTTGACGGGTACGGTCCACGCGGCGCGACGCCGCCTAAGTTCCTCCTCGTCAACTACAAGCTCAAGCTTTCGAGCCGGGATATCCAGAACGATCTCGTCGCCATCATGCACAAGGCCGATGGGCCCGCCCGCAGCGGCTTCGGGGCTGACGTGTCCGATGCAGGGGCCACGGGTGCCGCCGCTAAAGCGTCCGTCGGTCACCAGCGCCACATCATCGCCAAGGCCCATGCCCATAAGCGCAGCGGTGGGGGCCAGCATCTCGCGCATCCCCGGCCCGCCCTTGGGGCCTTCGTAGCGGATGATCATCACCGTGCCTTTTCCGATCTTGCCGCCCATGATGGCGCTCATGGCGTCCTCTTCGGAATTAAAGCAGCGCGCCTTGCCGGTGAACTGCATCATCTTCTCGCTGACACCCGACTGCTTTACCACCGCGCCGTTGGGGGCGAGGTTGCCTTTGAGGATCGCAATGCCGCCCTCTTTACGTACTGGATCGTCGACAGGGCGGATAACCTCTGCGTCGAGCCATTTGACCTTGGAGGCGACCTCTTTGACGCTGGTCAGGTTGACGCTGGGGCCGTCGCCGAGCTTGTCGTGAAAGCGCGCCATGACCGCCTTGATGCCGCCTGCGGCGTCTACGTCTTCCATGAAATAATCGCCTGCGGGGCGCAGATAACAGAGCTGCGGCGTCTCGCGGCTGAGTTCGTCAAAGCGGTCGATCGGCAGCTTAAAACCAGTCTCGCGGGCTATGGCGCAAAGGTGCAGCAGGGTATTGGAGGAGCCGCCCATGGCCAGATCGACCCTGATGGCGTTGTCGAACGCTTCGGGCGTCATGATCTTGCGCGGGGTTATATCCTTGCGCACCAGATCAACCACGCGCTGGCCGCTCTCGAAGGCCAGGTGGCGTTTTTTGGCGCTCACCGCCAGGGCGGTGCCGCAATCGGTTACGCTCATCCCCAGTGCTTCGGTAAGACACGCCATCGTGTTGGCGGTGTAGAGCCCCTGGCAGGAGCCGCAACCGGGGCAGGCTTCGGATTCGCACGCTTCCAGCTCTTCGGCGCTCATGTTTCCGGCGTTATGCTCGGCCATCGCCTCGAAGGTATCGCGCACGAAGCTCAGTTTTCGGCCCTGCAACCGGCCCGACATCATCGGCCCCGCAGTAAGGACGACGGAGGGGATGTCAAGCCGCGCCGCGCCCATCAGCATTCCGGGGGTGATCTTGTCGCAATTGGTTATCAAGACCAATCCGTCGAGCGAATGCGCCATGGCTACGGACTCGACCATGTCGGCGATCAGCTCGCGGCTGGGGAGGCTGTAGCTCATCCCCTTGTGGCCCATGGCGATGCCGTCGCAAATACCTGGAATGCCGAAGATAAAGGGGTATCCGCCGCCTGAGTGGACGCCTTTTTCAACGTAGCGTTCAAGGTCGCGCATCCCCACATGGCCGGCGATGAGGTCGGTAAAACTCGACGCCACCCCTATCATGGGGGTACCGAACTGGCTGCGCGGCATACCCGTCCCAAGTAGCAGTGCACGGGTGGGTGCGCGCTCTATTCCTTCAATGATTTTGGTACTTTTCAACACTTTAAACCTCTGGCTGATTTTTGTGCAAAAGTTAGTCGTTTATGCTAACTCATGGTACAATTTCTGTCAATCGGCTTAGGGCCTTGATACCCTGAAATGCTAAAATTTTCGTCGGCTTTGACATCCGTTTACCCCTGCGGATAACATGACCGGTGTAGGATAGACATTGCCTAAATACACGTTGAGACGACATTTTCAAAACCGCAATAAGTTTGCTGAATGGTTAACTTTGGAGAATTCCCATGCCCCGCTTTGATTTTCTGGTCATCGGCAGCGGCGTCGCCGGCCTCTCTTTCGCCCTGGAAGTGGCGCAGAAGGGCACGGTGGCCATAGTGACGAAAAAAGAGCGCGGCGAGACGAGCACCAACTACGCACAGGGCGGGATAGCGTGCGTGCTGGACTCCGACGATT
>CAXMSR010000261.1:0-257 GCA_964195725.1 uncultured Kiloniellaceae bacterium
TCTGCTCGATAGAGTAGATGAGCGATTGGCCAAGTCCCAGAAGCTCCGCTTTCTCTGCAGCATCACCGACGTCGATGCCGCTGGTGTCCTGAAACCAGATGATCGGCAACCGGTCGCGTCCGCACAGCGACACGAACTCGTTCATCTTGATAAGCCCCTGGCGGTAAAGCTTGCCGCCCATGCCGGGGTAATCGGCGTGTTCGGGGTAGCCAGCGCCCAGAAATCCCTGGTTGTTGGCGATAGCTCCACAGAGAAAA
>CAXMSR010000261.1:267-2660 GCA_964195725.1 uncultured Kiloniellaceae bacterium
CGGTGTAGACTTCAGGCCCGTAGCCGGGGCGATACTCCATGTGCTCGCTACCATCGGTCAGCCGCGACAACACATCGGTAAAAGTGTAGGTCCTCTTCTGATTGTAGGGCAGGATTTTGGAGAGCTCTTCGGTGAAGAACTTGGGCGGCTTGGGCTTGGCGACCCTCAAAAATTCGGGATTGTAGGAGGGCTGGCCCTTCATGTGACGCTTGATTTCGTCGAGCGCGCCGTGCTCGGTGTCGGTTACGTAGCGGAAAAAACCGGTGTCTCCGTGGTGGGTCTCAACCCGCCCAGGAGGAGCCGCTTTCAGGCCGCGTGTGGTATTGATGAGTGCTTCGCACCCCTCTTCGTCAAAGTAGCCCTTGGGGCTCATGCCGCTGACGATGCCGGCGCCGCCGACCGCCATGTTGGCGTCCTTGTGGGCGACGATGAGCGTAGGGCTGATCGAATGGTAGCCGCCGCCCGCCGGGTTGGTGCCGTAGACTGCGGCCAGCACCGGCACGCCCATCTGCTGAAGCTCGGCGTGTCTGAAAAACGCTGCTCCGCCGCTTCTGCGCCCGGCGTAGGACAGATGCTGGTCGGGCAATTTTATGCCGCTGCAGTTGACCAGCCACACGAGCGGGATGTTCAGGTTCTTCGCCAGATCGGTGGCGCGCAGAATGTTCTCGGCCTGCCCGGCCACCCAGGCGCCCGCCATCACTTTATTGTCAAAGCCGATGATTACCGCCCACTTGCCAGCGATCTTGCCCAGCCCGTCAACGACGCTGGTGGTACCCTCGGCGTTGTCTAGCGGATTAAATATCGAGTGGAGCGGACGCCATGTGCCGGGGTCTACCAGATACTCAAGGCGCTGCCACACCGTGAGCTGGCCGCGTAAGTTTATCTTCTCGGTGGAGAGCCCGGCGTTCTTTACCTTGTCCAGCTCGACTGCCAGCGCCTCTTCTACCGCCTTTATCTGCTCGACGCTCTCGGCGGCCTCGGCTGCGCGGCGCTCGGACAGGGGCTGGCCGAACTCGTCCATCTTCTCGAAATAGGGTCTCATACGCGTATCCTCCGTAAACTTTCTTAACTTATCAGATGACGCGCGATGACTATGCGCTGAACTTCGCTGGTGCCCTCGCCGATGGTAAGGAGCTTCTGGTCGCGGAAAAAGCGCTCGACGTCGTACTCCTGCATCAGGCCGTAGCCGCCGTGTATCTGCACCGCTTCGTCCACAACGCGCCCCATCACCTCGGAGCAGTAGAGCTTGCCCATCGCGGCAACCTTGCCGAAGGGTTTGCCGTTGTCTTTAAGCCAGCAAGCCTTGTAGAGCATGTTGCGGGCGGCCTCGATCTCGGTCGCCATATTCGCCAATTTAAACTGCGTTGCCTGAAAGCCGGAGAGGGGCTGGCCGAACTGTTTGCGCTCCTGAGCGTAGTTGAGCGCCAGCTCAAAAGCGCCCTGCGCGCCGCCAAGGCCCATAGCACCGATAGAGAGCCTGCCGCCGTCCAGCGTAGAGAGCATCTGGCGAAAGCCGTCGCCGCGCTTGCCCAGGATCGCGTCCTTGGGAAGGCGCACCTCGTCAAAATAGAGCTCGGCGGTGTTGGACGAGCGCCACATCATTTTGCCGTGCATCTCTTTGCGCTTCAGGCCGTCTACATCGGCAGGGACGAGAAAGCAGGAGATCTCGGGGCGGCCATCGCTCTTTTTACCGGTGACGGCCTGCACTACGATGACGCTGGTGATGTCGGTGGCGGCGTTGGTGATAAATATCTTCGAGCCGTCAAGCACCCACTCGTCGCCGTCAAGCACCGCTTTTGTCTTCGACGCTCCAGCATCAGAGCCCGCCTGGGGCTCGGTGAGGCCAAAGCCGGAGAGCGCCTTGCCGGAACAGAGATCGGGCAGCCATCTCTTCTTCTGCTCTTCGCTACCGAAGTAGTAGATCGGGCCTATCCCCAGGGAGTTGGCCGCCGCCACCGTGGCAGCCTGCGAGCCGTCGATGCGCGCTATCTCCGCAACCGCTATAATATAGGAGACATAGTCAAGGCCGCTGCCGCCGTATTCGGGCGAGACGAAGATGCCGAAGAGGCCCATCTGTGCCATCTTGGCGGTCAGCTCGTAGCTGAACTCTTCCTTGGCGTCCAGCTCTCGGGCTGCGGGGCGAATCTCTTTTTCGGCAAACTCCCGCACCGATTGGCGCAGGATGTTCTGTTCGGCGTTGAGATCATAGCAAAGGGACATTTCAGCTAACCTCCTGTAGGGATACGGCGCTTTAAAGACGTGAGAAACTCCGTCAGCTTATTTAGTTCAAACAAAAGTCTATTCAGATCGGCAAAACGGCTAAAGTGTTTATGGCTGCGCCAGCGGCTGCAACAGTGGCTGCGCGATGAGAGCCTAGCCTAGCGCATGACGTT
>CAXMSR010000262.1:0-2011 GCA_964195725.1 uncultured Kiloniellaceae bacterium
CCTCATGATCCCATCCTAGATAATTCTCGTTAACTAGGACAGCCCCTAAATTTATTCGCGCTCAATCATTGAAGGGCCCCGAAGTAATAGATTACACTGTGCATCCCAAGCGGCAAGAGGCCAGGGGCGCGAGGCAGCGCCCTCTGTTGATTGCCTCCTGGCGGTTTTGTATTAAGCTTGCGTACAAGAAACCTTAACTGAAAATAGAAATTAGGAGGCGAAGATGATAAGCGAAAAATTAGAAGCTGCGATAAACGAGCAGATATCCAAAGAGTGGTGGTCTGCCGGTATCTACAAGGGAATACAGGCATATTTCGATGCCGAGGGGCTGCCGGGCTTTGCCAACTGGTTCAAGGTCCAGGCGCTGGAAGAGCTCACCCACAGCGAACGCCTCTTTCACTATCTGACCGAAGTGGGGGGACGCCCCAGGGTGTTGGCGATAGAAGAGCCCAGGTTCGACTACGATTCGCCCAGCGACGCCGTCGACTACAGCCTGCAACACGAAAAGCTGGTGACCTCACTGATAAATAACCTGATGAACATCGCCAAAGAGGAAAACGACCACGCGGCGCAGATAATGTTGCAGTGGTTCATCAGCGAGCAGGTGGAAGAGGAAGCCACCTTCGGCCAGCTTTTGGCCGAGGTGAAGATGGTGGAGGGCGACGGCCGGGGAACCTTGCTGCTAGATCGCGAACTGAAGGGCAGGGTTTTTGTCATGCCCGCCGCGCTCTAGCCGGTTACTCTAAACACCACTTTGCCGACGCTTCATCCGCGAAGCGCACCGGGGGGTAGAGCTCGCCAGCAAGTTCTTAAGCAGCTTTGTAACAGGTGAAAAAAGAAAAAGGGAGCCCGAATGGGCTCCCTTTTTTTATTCATCTGCAAGTCTTGGCTTTCGCCGAAGCTGTTAAGTCAGTTTCCTAGCCGCACTCCGAGTAACCGCAGCCGCGACAGAGCATGCAGCCCTCTTCGTGTTCGATCGTTCCGCCGCATTCGGGGCATGCGCCGCCGAAGCTCACATGCTTTTCAATCTCTTTGTGGGGGTTGTAGTGCGCTTGAACCGCCATCGCCAGCGCGTCGGCGCAGGAGAGCACCCTGTTTGCGCCAAAGCCTGCGGGCTTGTGGCACGAGATGCCCCTGAGGTTGCGGATGACGGAATCGACCGGCACGCCGCTTCGCCACGAGAGCGACACCAGACGTCCCAGGGCTTCGCACTGGCTTGAAGCACAGCCGCCAGCCTTGCCCATCGTCGTGAATACTTCAAAGAGGCCGTTCTCGTCCTCGTTGATCGTGATGTAGAGCGGGCCGCAGCCGGTGCGCATCTGGTGGGTTTTACCTGTCAGCACCGAGGGGCGGTCGCGTTTTGCCAGTTCGGTGCTCGCGGTACTTGCTGTTTGTGCGGCGGCCCCGGCAGAGTCTGTGGTCTCTTTGCGTGTCGAGAGCACCTGCTCTGCGCGGCTGTTGTCGCGATAGATCGTCACGCCCTTGCAGCCAGCCCTGTAGGCGTGCCAGAAGACCCCGGCCACCTCTTCGATGGTGGCGGTCTCGGGGAAGTTGACGGTCTTCGAGACGGCGTTGTTGGTATGCTTTTGGAAGGCCGCCTGCATCTTGATGTGCTGCTCGGGGGTGATGTCGTGGGCCGTGACGAAGATCTCGCGAATATCTTCCGGGATCTCGTCCATCTTGTGCAGCTCTTCGCCCTGGGCCAGTTTGTGCATCAGCTCGGCGGAGTAGAAGTCGCGCTCTTTGGCGATCCGCTCGAAGATCGGGTTGATCTCCAGCATCTCGGTGCCGTCCATTACCCGTCGGATGAAGGCCAGCGAGAAGAGGGGCTCGATGCCCGAAGAGCAGCTGGCGAGGATCGAGATCGTGCCGGTGGGGGCGATGGTGGTGCGGGTGGCGTTGCGCACCGGGCGGCCATCCTGGCCGTTGTAGATCGAACCCTGAAAATTGGGGAACGCGCCGCGCACGGCTGCGAGCTGCCGCGAGGCTTCCAGGGCGGCGTTCTCCACAA
>CAXMSR010000262.1:2148-2659 GCA_964195725.1 uncultured Kiloniellaceae bacterium
GCCAGCTCAAGTGATTCGTCAGAGCCGTAGGCGATGCCCAGCTCGAAGAGCATGTCGGCCCAGCCCATTACGCCCAAGCCGATCTTTCTGTTTGAGCGCGTCATCTGCTTGATATCTTCAAGCGGGTACTTGTTCACGTTGACGACGTTGTCGAGAAAGTTGACCGCGTTATGCACCGTGGTGCTCAGTTTGTCCCAGTTTATCCCCTCGCCGGTGAGCATTT
Source organism: uncultured Kiloniellaceae bacterium (assembly GCA_964195725.1). Lineage (GTDB taxonomy): Bacteria > Desulfobacterota > Deferrisomatia > Deferrisomatales > BM512 > CAXMSR01. The sequence continues at coordinate 2,372 of CAXMSR010000262.1, forward strand.
TGGCCAGATTGATCGAGCCCAGGTTGCACGACTCGTAGGGCAGAAGACCTCACGGGCTTTGAGTTTTTCAACTACCTTGTTGTCGCGAGGGTTGATCAGGGCGTAGGATTCGTCGGCGTTGACCGCCTCCATGAACGTCTCGGTGAGCGCCACCGAGAGGTTGAAGTTGGTGAGCTGCCCCTTGTCCTGCTTGGCCGAGATGAACTCAATGATGTCCGGGTGATCGACGCGCAGCATGCCCATGTTGGCGCCGCGCCGAGTGCCGCCCTGCTTGATCTTCTCGGTGGC
>CAXMSR010000263.1:0-2649 GCA_964195725.1 uncultured Kiloniellaceae bacterium
CTATCTTTTTCGCTTTGTGGCAGGAGGTGCAGAGCTCTTCGGGATCGCTCTTTAGCCCCCGCTTGATGTCGGAGCCGTGGGGCAGGTGGCAGGTTGTGCAGGTCAGTTCCTGTTCGGCGTGTTTGCTGGCGCTAAAGCCCAGGTACTGCATGTTGAGTTTGCGCTCGGTACCGTCGGGCCAGAACTCGGCGGTTGTCTCGCCCGGCACGGGCTTGACCGTTGTGAAGAATTCGGACAGGGGCATTCCCGGCATGTAGCCTACGGCGAAGGGGTGCTGGCCGCCTACCTGAACGCCGCGCGAGTGGCAGACGCCGCAAAGATCGTTTCTGAGCGCGGCGGAGAGCGTGGAGGGGCGCACTATGGCGTCTTCTCCGTCGCTGGCGATATGGGCCTCGCCGTCGCCGTGGCACGCGCGGCAGGATACCGCCGGGGCGTCGTAGCTGTCGTCTGCGGGGTCAAAGCCGCTGGAGTGGCACCCGGCGCAGGCGTCTTCCCAGAGCACCCTGCTTTTGCGCACTTCGTTGAGGAAGGGCGGCAGCGGCTCCCAGCGTTTGCGCGCCATGTTCCAGAGCGCAGGCAGCAGATCGTGTCCCTTTTCACCCTTTTTCCAGAAGACCTGGGTACGGGTGACGCCAAACGCCATGCCGACGTCGGCCTGGGTGAAGACGCCCTCTACAAATCGTTTGTACCCCTTGCCCTTCGACGAGAATTCGCCCTTGATGTAGTCGGCGTCGTTTTTCGGGTCGAGCAGCGCGCGGCTGTGAGAATGGGAGACCCAGAGCGAGAATTCGGTGGAGTGGCAGCGCCCGCAGTCGCGCGCTTCGGAGCGGGCGATGGACGAGCCCAGGGTCAGCCGCACCACTTTGGTGTCTCGCCGGGCGGCCCAGCTGGCAGCGGCTATCAGGACGCACAGGGCTAGCAGGACTAACAGGATCGGAGTTCGTCGCATCGGGTTCATCTTCCCTCTCTTGAAATACCTACACAGAGCGCCGCTGAAAAACCGGGCATGGTTTAAATCTTTATCGCACTACTTTAGTGTGTAAAGCACTGTGAGGCAAAGAGTTTTACAAAAAACCGGGCGTGCAGTGACGAATGTGGGTGGGGTGACGATTTTGCAGTTGCGAGGTTTGGCATAGAGGGGACGGCGCAGAGGAGGTTACATCTCTCTCAAGAGCTTTTCAGCGGAGCGCTGCCCCACGGTGATCCGGTCGGTGTAACGCTTGTCGCGGACGACCCTGACCCTCTTTAACAGTACGTCGCGGTCGATGAGGGCGGCGTTGTTGGGCAGCCCTGCGGCCTCCCAGTCGAAGGTGTAGGGGTCGCCCTTGCGCGAACGTGTGCCGTAGCGGTAGCTGGCGGCCACCATCCGGTGGGTGACTACCCTTCCGGGGTGCAGGATGGGGCGGCGCGCGTGGATGTTCGACAAGAGCTTGTCGAGGGCTTTGTACTGTACGGCGGAGATGCCCTTTCGCTTGGAACCGGGTGCGGTGTCGGCGAAGATCTCGATGTTGATCGCCTCTTGGTCGATGTCGTAGCGCCCGTCCCAGAGGCTCTCGCCGCAGCCGTTGGCGCGGTATTTTTCGGGGACGATGCGGTAGACGTTGCCCTTGGGGCTAATCAGATAGTTGGCGAGCTTGTGGGTCTGCATGTAGCGGGCGACGTTACCGAAGGGCGCGCCATTATGCTCGGGGGTGTGGATCACCGCCAGCGACACGGGGGCCATTTCCTGCTGTCTGGCCCAGAGTCCCTGTTTTTTTATTTTTCTCGCCATCTTGGAGGTGAGGCGCTTTGCCGGTGGGCGGCGCTTTAGCTTTTTGGTCTTGGTCACGAGGTAGTCGTCATGAAATTTTAGCGCGGGGACGGCTCTGCGTGATTTTTTCAAGAGGGCTTCGGGCACCTGGATGCGCTGCCCTATCCTGAGGCGGTCGCCACGGGTTATCCCGTTCAGGCGCTGGATGTTGCGGGTCACTAGCGGTGCCGTGGCGCCGCTTACATTCAGCTCTTTGGTAACGAGGCTCCAGAGGGTGTTGTAGGGTTTGCCGATGCGAAATTCGACCAACCCCGGATCCGACAGGCGTGGCCGCAAGAGCGAGCGGGGCAGCTCAATTTCGCTGCCGGGCTTAAGCGTGGGCTCGATGGCTTTCAGGATGCGGGTGGTGGCGACTTCGCCGGTGAGATCAAGAGCGAGGCTCTTGTGGGTGTCGCCGGGGAGCACCGTGACCTTCACCATCGGCAGGTCTTCGTAGCTCTCCGTCAGCACCTCTTCGGTGCCCGTCTCGGCGCGCAGACGCGCCTTGATGGCTTTGATCCGCTCCTCTACGCTCTGCGCCGAATACGCGACCGACGCCATGAGGCTGAGCGACACTAAGAGACCTATCGATCTGGCTAACATCTACCCTCTACATCCTTACACGTTGAGCAGAGATACGGCACAGTCAAAAACCTCTGTCACATCAAGAGGATTTACCATGTAACTACACCATTGGTTGAGGTTGTGTCCAGAACTTTCTGATATGTGGGGGAATTCCAGAACCTGCTAGTTTGCCGGGTAGTTTGCCAGGCAGTTTGCCGGGTAGTTCACCAACGGACTTCGCCCAGCGTCGGATCGTCCTGCACATCGAAGATACGGAGCGCCGGGTCAGCGCCCTG
>CAXMSR010000264.1:0-2649 GCA_964195725.1 uncultured Kiloniellaceae bacterium
CTCAGGGCTGGATCGACGAGGGGAGATTCTTCAGCCAGGGCTTTAAGTCTCTGTGTTATCTCATCGATATTCTGAGCTAATTTGCCTTCGTCTTCTGAGAGTTCTTGGAGCTGCACTTGCCCGGCGGAGTCGATGCTCTCTTTGCGCTTGGCGAGCAGGCCTTCAAGGTCGTCGATTATCGCCTGCGCCGCAGCCAGCGCCGTAGCGCCGTGTTGGCTTCCACGTTCTGTGAGTTTTTCATCCTCCAGCGCGTCAGCTACCTTTTGATCGAAGGAAACCAACTTTGCGTGAAGCTGCCCCGCGCTCTCAAGGGTATCGCGAAACCCCTTCTCCAGGTCCTGATCTACCTGCCGCAAGAGCCCGCTCAACTCGCGGCGGGTTTCCATAATCAGCATGTCGCCGCTGTGGGGCGAGTTGGTGGCCTTGCGCGGCTTATTGCGCACCTTGTTCTTTCGCTTATCGGCTGCGACGAGGTTCTGCATCTGTGTGGTCTCGCGCCCGATTACAGCCAAGCGTTCGCGCTGAAGCTGCTTGAACGCATTCATCAGCTCTTCCAGCTTCTCAAGGGCACGCGCCGTGGCGTCGTCGGCGATCTGCCGCGTCTGCCCCATGATGCGCTCCTGCTCGCTTATCGCCGCCTGTATGTCGGCTCCCAGCTCGTCGAGCGCCTGGGAGATCGGGTCGGTCTCGCCCTTCATCTCCATGTCGGCGGCCTCGTCGAGCTTATCCAGCCACTGCGCCAGCTCTTCCATTATCTCTTCGGCCAGCTTCGCCGCCCGCTCGCGGTCCCCCGCCTCCAGCGCCTCGGTCAGCTCTTTCAATTTGCGGGCGAGCGAGTCTTCGGGGGGCTTCTTGGCGGCGTCGGAGTTGGCAAAGCCGTCGGGCATCTCGGCAGAGTTGCTGAGTTTTTGGCTCATGGCGCGCAAAAGCTCCTGGATACGCGACACGGCGCTCTTTAGCGCTTCGAGGTCTTCGCCCTGCTGTATGCGGTTGAAGAGGTCATTCTGGAGGGCCGAGAGTTCGTCGCCCAGGCTAAGAGCCTGTTCCATGCGCAGCTCGCGCAAGAGGCGGTCGATGAAGAGGATGTCGCTCTCAAGCTCTTTCACCAAATCTTGGGCTACGCCTCCATTTTTGTGCCACTGAGCTATCTCGCGCTTTAGGCCGGTCTCGATATTTACCACCGCAGCGCCGCCAAAGAGCCCCTCTTCCTCACCCTTCTGCACCCGCTCAATAAGAAGCTTTAGCAGGGCCAGCAGGTCGGTTCCCGATTGGCGAAGCTGCTGGGTTCTGTCCAGAGTGCTGTTCGTAGCCTTGCCGCCGGGGTACTCAAGATGATCGGCGAGGTAGGTGAGCAGCGCCTCCAGCAGCCGCTCTTCAAGCCCCTCGATCTCTTCGCGCATTGAGCTGACAGAGAGAAAGGAAACATAGACCGACGGGCTCGACCCCACCTTGGGGCCGCTGACCAGATCATTGTCCCAGGCGTCCACGCGCAGATAGGCGCCGTTGCCAAGCTGCGGATAGGCCGCCGGAAGGAGCTCGTATTCGCCAGAGTGTTCGCGAGCGCCGCGCTCGCCGCCCTGCCCTCCTTGTCCTGCTCGGCCCTTTGCGGTGGAGAGGGTGATCCGCACCTCTTCGTCGCCTTGCAAAACGAGCTCCAGCTTCTCCAGCCCAAAGTCGTCAACGGCGCTGTAGGCGACGTAGATAGTCTGCGAGGTGACCGCCTCGATATCGCCCTCGGGCGACTCCAGCGACACCGAGGGGAGCGCGTCTTCCAGAAGGAGGATACGGCGCGGCGCAAAATCGCTCTCTACCTCATGAGCTTCCTCCCAAAAACGCAGCCTGTAGAGCCCCTCGTCGCGCGCCACCCATTCGGCGCGAAAACTGTTGCCCTGCACCGTCAGGGCGGCCAACTGCGCTCTGGGCAAGAGGAGCTCGCCCCTGTCCACCGGGTGCGAGAGCCGCCCTTCAAGGACGATGCGCGAGCCGGGATAGGCCCGCACCTCACCGCTAGAGCCCTCTGCAACCTCCATCGCCAGCCCGGTGTGCGCGGGTGGCTGCGTAGTTATTTTGAGGTTGCCCACCAGAACGGGGGCGGGGGGGCGGGTACCGGTAACAGCGGTGAGGGAATCAAAAAAGCTTTGGGGACCGATGAGCACCAGAAGCGTAAAGACCGCCACAGAGGCGAAGAGGGAGAGGAACTCTCCACGCCCTTTCTCGGCGGCTTGTATGGTGCGGGACGGTTCGCCGACTGACCTGTCGGTTGATTTGTCCCCCAGCTTCGCTGCAAAGGCTTCAGCTTCACGGACCTGCGCCTCCACCAGTTCGTAGGCCGCGCCGCGCTCTTTAGCGCCGTCTTCGCCCCAATGCGCCAGGTCGATGCCGGTGGAGAGCAGGCGCGCAAGGTCTTCGTCCTCTGCGCCCAGCCGCCTGGCCGCCTGGGGGAGCGAAATAACAGGGGTGGTGCGCTGCCAGTGGCGGGCCGCGCCATAGCCGCCAGCCGAGACGCCGATAACCGCCCCCGCCAGCAGCAGCCATGCCCCCAGGGCGGTGGAGACAAAGGGAGTCACCAGCGCGATGGCGCAAACTCCGAGAAAGAGCCCCGTCAGCGTCAGGGCCGTTGAACGGGCGATGCCTGTAAGCAGCCTGCGC
>CAXMSR010000265.1:0-2613 GCA_964195725.1 uncultured Kiloniellaceae bacterium
GGAGTTTTGCCAGAAATTTGATGAGGGCTTCGTTGGCCTTGCCGTCCACCGGCGGGGCGGCCAGACGGATGGTTAGCGCGCCCTCGCGCGGCTCGGCGATGGCGCTCTTGGAGGCGCGGGGCTTGGCCCACACTTCCAGATGGGTGCCTTCACGGGCGGGCGAGAGGTAGCCCGCCGGGCTCAAGGTTCTTCTTCTCCGATGCCGTCTACCTTGGGCTCGGCTTCGTGCTCGGCGAGCTCTTTGCGGAGGAGTTCGTCGTCCAGATCAAAGGCTTCCGCCTCCAGCTCGTAAGCGGCTGGGTCTTCTTCGCCTTCGTTTTGCGTCGCCAGACGGATAAGGGGTCGGGGCGCTTGAGCGGTGTTGCCCTTCTCCGGCTCGGTGGTTTCGCCGGAAGCGGCGTCATTTTTGTCGATACGCTCTACCCACTGGTTGACGCTGTGGGCGAGGCCGGAGAGCTCGGCCAAAAGGGTGGCCTTGCGCTCTTTTAGCAGCTGGAGGTCGCGACGGATCTCCTGCACGCCCTCGTGGGCCTCGCTGGTGAGGCGCTCGGCTACGAGCTCTGCCTGATTCATGACGATGCGGGCGTCTTCTTTGGCTTTGTCCATTATCGTGGTCTGAAGCTGGCGGGCGACCCCCAAGAGCTCTTCGAGCTGTGACTTTGTGGAGCGCTCCAGCTCAAGGTCGGTTTTCAGCCCGCTTACCTCTTCTTGCAGCCGCTCCATCTCTTCGGCGACATGGTTGAGAAAGGTGTCTACCTCTACCTGGTCAAAGCCCCGAAATGCGGTGCGAAATCTCTGCTCGTGGATGTCGTTAGGGGTGATGCGCATCTAATGCCCTCCTGCGTTAAGCGCTTGGCTGGCTGCCCGGTGTCGGGATGTAGCCAGCCATACGCTAGAACGTCGCGCCAAATTTAAGCGCCAGATGTCTAAGGTTTTTGACCAGCGCCCACTGGAGAAAGTTGATCGCGAGGATCACGATGAGGGGCGAAAAATCAAGCCCGCCAAAGGTGGTGGGGATGCGGCGGCGTAGCCACAAGAGCACCGGGTCGGTGATCTGGTTGAGAAAACGCACGATCGCGTTGTAGGGGTCGGGCCTGACAAAGGAGAGCAGGGCGTGGATGATGATGGCCCACATGTAGAGCCACAACACCATATCGAGCACCTGCGCCAACCCCATTAAAATATTGCCGACAATTGCACCCATGAGGCTTAGTCTCCCATCTCTTCGGATTTGCGTGCCGAGGCCATTACCGCCTCCATCACCGCGCTGCGAAAGCCCGCTGCCTCCAGATGGCTTACCGCCTCGATGGTGGTGCCGCCCGGCGAGCATACCCGGTCTTTTAATTCAGCGGTGTGCTCCAGTGCTCCTTGCGCCATCTTTGCCGCGCCCAGCACCGTCTGCGCCGCCAGCTTCTGCGCCTGCGCGCGGGGCAGCCCGGCCTGCACGCCGCCGTCGGCCAGGGCTTCGAGGAAGAGAAATACGTAGGCGGGGCCACTGCCGCTTAACCCTGTGACGCCGTCCATCAGCGTTTCGCTCTCTACGCGGTAGACTCGGCCCACGGCTCCCAGCAGCTTTTCCACGTTTGCGCAGTCTTTTGCGCTTACGTCGTCGGAGGTGCAGTAGACGCTCGCGCCCTCTCCCACCAGCGCCGGGGTGTTGGGCATGACGCGCACCACCGAAGCGCCCTTTGATATCCCGGTGAGAAAGTCGAGGCTAAGCCCCGCGCAGATTGAGACGAGGAGCTTGTCGGTGAGATCCCCACACTGGCCGAGTGCTGTTGCGACATCCTTGGGCTTAACCGCCAGGAGGATGATCTCGGCGTCTGTAGCGGCCTGGGCTAGCTCATCGGTGACCTCGATGCCAAACCGCCCGGCGATATCGCGCGCGCGCCCGGCGTTGGCCTCGACACCCGCCACAGTTTGGGTCGTGACGGCTCCCTGCTTGAGCAAGCCCGCCAGAAGTGCTTCTCCCATATTGCCTAATCCTAAAATCGCCAACTTTGGCAATGTGCTCATTTTATCGACTCCCGGCGTCAAACGGCTACGCCCATTGAAATTATTTAGCTTCGTTCGCCAAAAATTGCCGAACCCACCCGAACCAGAGTGGCCCCCTCTTCAATCGCTACCTCAAAGTCATGGCTCATGCCCATGCTGAGCTCGGCCATCTCGACCCCCTCTAGTTTCAGCTCCGCTATGCGCTCGGAGAGCTCTCTGAGTTCCTGAAAATAGGGGCGCACTTGGTCGGGGTCGGGGCAGTAGGGGGGGATAGCCATCAGCCCCCTTATATAGAGGTGGGGCCAGTCGCCAGCTCTTTTTGCCAGCTCCAGAGCGTCGTCGGCGGTTGCCCCCGCCTTGGACTTTTCCGCCCCTACGTTTACCTGTAGCAGCACCTCGAACTTTACCTCCTGCGCGGCGGCGGCGCGATTAAGCGCTTTTGCCAGCGAAGCGCGATCGAGGGTGTGCAGCGCGTTAAAGCCCTCCACCACCCGCTTGGCCTTGTTGGACTGCAAGTGGCCTATCATGTGCCACTGCGCGTCTGGCGGCAAGAGGCTCATCTTGTCCAGTGCTTCCTGGACGTAGTTCTCTCCAAAGAGCCGTTGCCCCGCGTCGTAG
>CAXMSR010000266.1:0-298 GCA_964195725.1 uncultured Kiloniellaceae bacterium
CGTCGCCGAAGGGGGCCAATCAAACTTCCCCGTTGAAGCCGGGCACTTGCGAGGCGGGCGCGACTTGATCCGCCTGGGAGGGCAGCTGCGGATGGTCTCTCCCGCAAAGCCGCTGCGCCGCGACCATATGGGCAGGCGTCACCGCCCCGGCGGCTGGGGGATGAGGGGGGACGGCTGGCTTCAAGGATCGGAAGACAGGCTGCGGGTGGTGATCGATTTCGAGCCGGTTTTTTCGCGAAAGATCATGGCGCGCGCCGGGTTGCAGCTGGTTTTGAGCCTTCTGGCGGCGGCCCTTTTA
>CAXMSR010000266.1:308-2571 GCA_964195725.1 uncultured Kiloniellaceae bacterium
CTGGGCGAGATGTCGGCGGTGCTGGCCCACGAGATACGAAACCCGCTCGGTTCGTTAAAGGGGCACGCCCAGCTCTTGCGCGAACAGCTTGAGCCGGGCACAAAGGATTACGACAAGGCCGACAGGGTGGTCAAAGAGGCTGGAAAGCTCGAAAACCTCACCTCCGATCTGCTGGATTTTGTGCGCTCCAACCAAGTAAAGCTTTCGCCAGCCGACCCGTCGGCGCTTATGCGCCACGCCGCAGAGGTGGCGGAAGACCTCTTGGGCGAGGGGGAATCCAGAATTGAGTTGGAGCTGACCGACGCCCCCGCCAGCTGGCTGTTGGACTCCGATAGAATTGAGCAGGTATTGGTCAACCTCTTGCGAAACGCCCTCCAGTCGTCTCCGCCGTCGGGGCGCGTGGTGTGCCGGGTGGGCGTCGAGAGGGGGCAGCTTGCCCTTGAGGTGAGCGATGGCGGAGCGGGGATACTCCCCGGTGAGGAAGAGGCGATTTTCGAACCCTTCCAGACCCGGCGGGGGAAGGGCGTCGGCCTCGGCCTGTCGGTGGTCAAGAGGATAGTTGAGGCGCACGGCGGCGTCATCGTCGCGTCAAACAGGCCCCCGCCAGAGGCCGGTGCCGTCTTCAAGGTGCTGATCCCCGGCGGTGAAACGACGAATGCTACCCGCACAACGGGGAGAGGATAATGGCGCGCATACTTGTTGCCGACGACGAGCAGGGGTTTCGGGAGTTCATAGCCGAAGCGCTGCAGACCGAGGGGCACGAGGTGGCACAGGCCAGCGACGGCGTCGAGGCTCTCGCATATCTGGGGCGCGAGGGGTTTCATCTGCTCGTCACCGATCTCAAGATGCCGCGCATGGGCGGCATCGAAGTGCTGCGCTGGGTGCGCGAACACCAGCCCGAGGTAGAGGTGATAGTGCTGACCGCCCACGGCTCGGTAGGCGGCGCGGTGGAGGCGACGAAGCTGGCGGCCTTCGATTATCTGGAGAAGCCCCTTAAGAGCCCCGACGCCATCAGGCTTCTTGCCCAGCGCGCCCTTGAACGCTATTCGCTCAAAAACCTGAGGGAGGGCAGCGCCCCCGAAGAGGTGCAGACGCTCAGTTACGGCGACAGGATTATGACTCCGGTGGTAGAGGCGCTTCGCAAGGTGGCGTCCACCGACGCCACGGTGCTGCTCAGCGGCGAGACCGGCACCGGCAAAGAGGTGGCGGCGCGCGCGCTTCACCGTTGGTCCAGCCGCTCGGCGGGCCCCTTTATCGCCGTTAACTGCGCCGCGCTCTCCGACCAGCTCCTTGAAAGCGAGCTCTTCGGCCACGAAAAGGGGGCGTTCACCGGGGCCACAGGGCGGCGACGGGGCAGGATAGAGCTGGCCGACGGCGGCACCTGTTTTCTCGACGAGGTGGGCGAGCTAAAGCCGGAGCTTCAGACCAAGCTCTTGCGCGTGCTGCAGGAGAAAAAGTACGAGCGGGTCGGCGGCGAGCAGACGCTGGAGGCCGATGTGCGCTGGGTGGCCGCCACCAACCGCGACCTTGAAGAGATGGTGCGCCTTGGGAGCTTTCGCGAAGACCTCTTTCACCGCCTCCAGGTATTCCCAATTCATCTGCCGCCCTTGAGAGAGCGCCGCGAAGACCTGCCGAAGCTGGCGACAGCGCTGCTCGCCCGCATCGGGCGCGAGCTGGGACGCCCGGCACTTCAACTGGGCGAAGGTGTAGATGCCTTTATCCTCGCCCAGCGGTGGCCGGGCAACGTCAGGCAACTGGCAAATGCTCTGGAGCGCGCAGCTATTTTGAGCGATACAGGGGTGCTCGGCGTGGCCGAGCTCGACCCGCGCGGCACAGGCTACGGAGGAAGAACAGCGCTGGAGCGCGAGGGCGGTGCCGGTGAGTTTGTCACCCTTGAGGCGCTGGAGCGCCGTGCGATAGCGCAGACCCTGGAGCAGGTGGGAGGGCACCGCAAGAAAGCCGCCCAACGCCTTGGCATCGGCCTTCGAACTCTCTACGAGAAGCTCAAGCGGTATCGGCTCGACTGACCGGCACCAGAGCTCTTTTGGCCGTCTGAAGACAAGACATACAGCTAAAGCATGCAGATACAGCATACAGATACAGCCCCGGCGTGCCGTTGCCGTACAGCCGATATTAGTTTTAAAAATATTAAGGGACGATTGCGCTTTCGGAAACTGCTTGTAGACTTTAGTTATTCCCGCGCCATGTGCCGGGGAGGTTATCTCAGCTACCGCTTTTCGCGGGCGGTTCTTGTTTTTACGGG
>CAXMSR010000267.1:0-2565 GCA_964195725.1 uncultured Kiloniellaceae bacterium
CTTGGCCATGGCCCTCAACGTTGCAGCACCAAAGCCACTGGAAGCACCCAGAGCCAAAAACCATTTACCTTCGAGATCTTGAGAGCGCAATTGACACTCCTTTACTAATTAGTGTTCAAGTTTCGTTTAGAGTCGGATTCAGGTTCAATTAATGTGGCCGCTTGCGCACCGGCAGGCGACCTTGTAATACTTGTTCTTTGGAACAGCACAACTTAACAGACGTAACCATCAAGGTCAATTGAAGAGAGCCCTTCTACCACCCATAAAATGACAATCGGGTAAAGATTTAATCCTGCGTACACCTCTGTTTTTCCTCGAAAATATATGAGCCTTCGCTCAGTCGCAGCCAAGACGGCAGAGGCGCTTTGGTTTCTTCTCTTACAGCAGGCGACCTAGGCACTGCCCTGCAAAAAGAAGAGGCCGCCTGGACAGGCGGCCTCTTCTTTTTGTTTCGCCTTTGACAACGTCACGGCAATTACGCCCAGTGACCAGGCCGAGTCTTCCAGCAATCTATGGCAAAAGCTTTTTGGGAAGGATGTTTCTGCAACACCCAGCGGGCAGTTTTTACACTTTACACCTACCGCACACCACTAAACGCACCAGCTTACCGGCGAAGATTGCCCAGGGTCTTGGGCTCGGCACCCAGCGCTCTGGTAAGCGCGCTCTCCACCAGGGGTATAAGTTCGCCGGCGATGGCGTCTGTAATCCGCAGCCCCGCGAGCTTTGCGTTGTGGGCGCGCTGCGCCGCCGCGAGGGTTTTTCGCGCGCCCGCAGAAATGGCGACCGACCGGGCATCGGCGCACGACGCGCACACCGGCGCAAGATCGGCAAACGAGAGAGCGCCCTCGCCCACCGGCTCCGAGCAGCGCGAGCAGTAGTCGCCCTCCAGCCCGTAACCCAGCTGGGCGATCATCTTGATCTGGAAGATCAGCACCAGCGCCGTAACCCCGGCATCGCTAAGGGTGTCGGCGTCCAGAGCGTCAAGGGCTCCGTGCAGAAGATCAAAAGGATCCTGGGATGGATCGCCCTCACGGGTGCCCATGCGCATCACGTCCAACATGTGCCCTGCTGCGGTAAAGCGGTCTACATCGTTTCGGATATTGTCGAAGCAGTGGCGAAGCTCCACCGAGTTGAGCCGCCCCATGCCGCTGCGCGGCGGGACAACTTCGGCGTCAAAAAGGCACAGATAATCGAGCGCGCCGCCAAAGCGCTTTCGTGAACGGCGCGCGCCACGCGCCATGAGGCTGATCTTGCCCAGCTGGCGGGTAAGAAGCTCGACGACGGCGTCCGATTCTTTAAAAGGGGTAAGGCGCAGCAGAAAAGCGTGGGCGAAGGTCGCAGGCATCGTGGCTATCCCGCCTTACACCGACGCTACTTCAACAGGTGAAGCATCGCCGTAGCGACGGTGAGATAGATGAGGATGCCGGAGATATCGTTGGCGGTGGTGACAAAGGGCCCCGAGGCCACGGCAGGGTCGATGTCCATTTTGCGCAGGAGCGCGGGCGCCAGCGTCCCCATCACGGTGGCCACAAGCATCGCCGAGATCATCGAGACACCCACCACCCCAAGGTAGGGGTTGCCGTGCCACAGATAAGCTGCGCCGCCCACCAGGGCTCCGCACGAAGCACCCAAAAGCAGCCCTACCCGCACTTCCTTCCACAGGTAGTCGGCCAGCCCCTGAAACTCCATCCTGCCGGTGGCAAAAGCGCGCACCAGAATGGCCGCCGACTGGGTACCGACGTTGCCGCCCATCGCCGTGATTACCGGGATGAACGACACCAGCGCTATCACCTCTTCCACCGTCGCCCGAAACATCCAGAGGATGTTGCCGGTGAGCACCCCGCCAACGAGGTTGATCACCAGCCAGGGAAGCCGGATGCGAAAGATCGGCAGCACGCGGTTGCCGTGTACCAGCTCTTCCTGGCTGGTGCCGGCCATCTTGTAGATATCCTCGGTGGCCTCTTCGCGCATGACGTCGAGCACGTCGTCAACGGTGATGATACCCACCAGGTGGCGCTCGTCGGTGACGACGGGGATCGCCAGAAGGTCGTAGCGGGCAACGAGCCTGGCCACCTGCTCCTGATCGGTCGCCACGTCTACGCTGATAACATCGGACTGCATGATCTTTCTAAGCGGCGTCGCCGGTCGGGTGGTAATCAGCTGCCTTAGGCTGACCACGCCCAGAAGTTTGCCGGTGTCGTCTACTACATAGAGATAGAAGGCGGTCTCCGCGTCCTCATCGTCGCCCTGGATCGCCTCGATCGCTTCGCGCGCGGTCATCGTGTCGGGCAGGGCGAAAAAGGCGGTGTTCATGATGCCGCCAGCCGAGTCTTCAGGATGGACGAGGAGCTTGCCGATATCCTCCGAGTCCTCCGTCTTCATGGCGCTCAGCACTTCACCGCGCCGCTCCTCGGGGAGGATCGTCAACATATCGGCGGCGTCATCCGAGTCCATCTCGGCCAAAAGATCGGCGATCTCTTCTATCCCCAACGACCCAAGCAGGTATTCCTGGCTCTGGCGGTCGAGCATGGTGAGCACATCGCCCGCCATGTCGGTGTCTTGCAG
>CAXMSR010000268.1:0-2561 GCA_964195725.1 uncultured Kiloniellaceae bacterium
CATATCCGCTTAACATCCTTTTAAAAGTGGCCATGGTAATCCTCCTTACACAGAGTTTTCGTTCTTAAAATTGTAAAGGGGGCTGCCGTTGAAAGCGCCCCCCCTTCACCTTTAAGGATACTCCGGTATTTCAAAGAGTCTACGGTGGGCTTTAATTTATTACCATTTCAGTAAACTTAACAGGAAGGCCACCCCGAAGAGGATGAAGAGCGCAGCGCTCGCAAGGCGCACAGCCCGGCCGGGCAGCCTGCCAAGCACTGCTTTGCCCAGAAGCGCCCCCAGGGCCGACACGCCCCACAGCGCGAGGGTAGAGCCGATAAAGACCTCCAGCGGACTATCCAGACGGGCAGCCAGTCCGGCGGTGGCCAGCTGGGTCTTGTCGCCCAGCTCGGCCAGAAAGATCATGGTAAAAGAGAGCCACAGGATGGAGTTGCCGCTCTTTTGGGCGACAACTTCATCCCCATCGTCGTCGTCGGCCTTAAGCGCCCAGAGGCCGAAGAAGATGAAGAGCGCCCCAGCACTTGCAGCCACCCAGAAGGGGTCGAGCACGTCGGAGAGAAGCTTGCCCGCAGCCACGGCGACGACGTTTAGCAGGGCGAAGGCGGCCATCGCCCCCAGCAGCACTCGCCGCGCCGAATAGCGCGCGCTCATGGCCATCACCGCCAGCTGGGTTTTGTCGCCCAGCTCGGCTACGAAGACCAGCGCAAAGGCCGCGCCCATATTCTCAATTCCCATCAACAATACCCTTGGAGTAGAAGGCCGCAGCTGCCGTGCGGTCATTTATCTGTAGTGCGCCGCCGCATCGGGTTTGCGACTTTCACGCCGCTGTATATAATACGTGGTTGTTCAACCTGATAAAACCATTTTGGCGGGGGCGCGCACTTTACCCCATGGAGCTTGTAATGACGATCGACCCACAGACACTCCCGACCTGGAACCTCGGACACCTGTTCTCAGGTATCGACGACCCCAGGCTCCAGAAAGAAATTGAAGCGATAGAGGCGCATGCTCAAAAGTTCGAAGAGAAGTGGCGCGGCAAAGTGGCCGGGGTTGACGCCGCCGGGCTCTCGGAGGCGATACGCGATTACGAGAGCACCTCGCGCATGGCGCTGGCCGCCTATGGCTTTGCCCACCTGAAGTTCACCGAAGACTCGCGAGAGGCAGCCAACACGGCGCTCATTTCAAAAGTGCGGCGCAAGGTGAACGACGCCCACCGGCGCACCATCTTCTTCACCCTCGAACTCGACGCCATCGGGGACGAGCGCTTTACCGAGTTGAGCGCCGACCCGAAGCTGGCCGCCTACGCCCACTATCTGCGTGAAACCAGAAGGCAAAAACCCCACCGCCTGGGCGAATCGGAAGAGACGATAATGACGATGAAGGCGCTGTCGGGCCCGACCGCCTTTGTGCAGCTCTACAGCCGCCTCACCTCGGCGTTTCGCTTCCCCTCGCCGCTGACAAAAGAGGGGGAAGAGGGGGCAGAGATGACCGGCTCGGAAGTGCTGGCGCTCTTCAAACACCCCGACCACGAGGTACGCCGAAAAGCGCTGGAGACCTACGCCAAAGAGTACGAGCGCGAAAAACTCGCCCTCTCCTCGGCGTGGAACGCCATAGCACTTGACCACAGCCAGAACATTGAACTTCGCGGCTACGGGCATCCGATGACGCCGGTACACGAGGGCAACGAACTGAGCCCCAAAGCGGTGGAAACCTTGATGGAGGTGACCCGCGCGAACTACCCGCTGGCACAGCGCTACTACCGCTGGAAGGCCAGTGAGCTGGGCATGGAGAAGCTAACCAGCTGCGACCTAATCGCACCCCTGCCCGGTGAAGAGCTCGCCCCCATCGAGTTCGACGAAGCCAAAGAGATGGTGCTCGACGCCTTCGGGAGATTTCACCACAGCTTCAAAGAGATCGCCGAAGCGTTCTTCACCGAAGAGCGCATCGACGCCCCGCCGCGCCCCGGAAAATCCGGCGGCGCGTTCTGCATGGGAGTGGCCCCCGATCTGCCCGTCTATGTGCTGACCAACTACACCGGCAAGCTGCGCGACGTCGCCACGCTGGCGCACGAACTGGGCCACGGCATCCACTTCGTCCTCGCCTCAAAGCAGCCGCTTCTCGAATACTCCCCCGTGCTGCCAGTGGCCGAAACGGCCAGCGTCTTCGGCGAGCTGCTGCTCACCAAAAAGCTCCTCGACCGCGACCTGGACGACACCACCCGAAAACACCTCGTCGCCGAAAAAGTCGAAGACATCATCGCCACCACCTTCCGGCAGACGATGTACACCGATTTTGAGCTGGACGCGCACCTAAAAATCGCCAATGAGCAGCTCGACCATCAAGAGTTCTGCGACCTGTGGGCGGCAAGACTTGGTGAGCTTTACGGCGACAGCGTAGACACCCTCGACGCCTCGCTCCTCTACTGGAGCGCCATACCGCACTTTATCCACACCAGATTCTACTGCTACGCCTACACCTTCGGCGAACTGCTAGTGCTCGCCCTCTACCGCCGCTACCAGGAAGAAGGCGACGCCTTCGCCCCCAAACTAATCAAAATCCTC
>CAXMSR010000269.1:0-2555 GCA_964195725.1 uncultured Kiloniellaceae bacterium
GGTCTTTTACGAGAACATGCTGGCCCTGAACAATATTACGCTGACCTGCCCGGACGACGGGGTTATCGGCGTCTTCGGAGCCAACAGCGCGGGTAAATCCACTCTGATGTACGCGCTAAGCGGCATCATCCTCGACATCCAGCACAAGGAGAAGATGCGCGGCGGCGAACGTATATCGCTCTTCGGAGAGGTGTTGCAGGACGGCGAGGACATTACCCACCTCCAGGCGCACCACCGCGCACGCAGGGGGCTGGTACTGTGCCCCGAGCGCAGGCGGCTCTTCCCCGAGTCCTCGGTGATGGAGAACCTCGCCATCGGCGGCCATCTGGCCACCAAGGCCCAGGCGAAGGAGACGCTGGCGTTCGTCATGGATCTTTTTCCCGCGTTACAGGGGTTGCGCAACCGGGCGGCGGGGTTTCTGAGCGGCGGCGAGCAGCAGATGGTGGCGATAGGCCGCGCGCTGATGGCGCAGCCGAAGATGCTGCTGCTCGACGAGCCGCTTCTGGGGCTGGCCCCCGCGATCCAGCACATCGTGGTCAAGTCGATCCCCCTCATCAGAAAAGAGCGGGGCATCTCGGTCATCGTCACCGAGCAGTACGCGAGGCCGGTGATCCCCTATGTCGATTACGCCTACATAATGGAAAACGGCTCGACGGTGATGGAGGGCACGAAAGACGAACTCCTCGGAAACCCCGACATCAAAGCCGCCTACTTCGGATGCTGACGGATACTGGTAAAACCATGGAAGAAAAATACGTGCTAACGGGGATGATCCCCGACCCGACGAAAACGGAGCTGACCTTCACGCGCTTTTTCCAGATGGCCGAGCGTTACCCCGACAACGTGGCGCTCTCGTACCTGGGGCTAAACATCACCTACAAGAAGCTCGTCGCCGACATCGACCGCTTTGCGGCGGCGCTGGCGAAGCTGGGGGTGGGGCACGGCGACAGGGTCATGCTCTATCTCTCCAACTGCCCCCAGTGGGTCATCGCCAACTTCGCCATCCAAAGGCTGGGCGCAGCGGTGGTTCCCGTCTCTCCGATCTACACCGCCCATGAGCTCGAATACCTCGTCAACGACGCCGGGGTCGAGGTGGTTATCTGTCAGGACACCAACTTCGGTTACGTCCACGAGGTGCTTGACGCCACCTGTCTAGAGCAGATCATCGTCACCAACCTCACCGAGATGCTGCCGATCTGGAAGGTGTGGCTGGGTCACCTGTTGGATACGATACCCAGCGGCACTGTCCCGACGGGGCTGCACATCCATTCTTTTGCGAAACTGCTGGCGCAGGCTCCGGCCAAGCCGCCTGCGGTAGAGATCGACCCCTACAACGACCTCGCCTACATCATGTACACCGGCGGCACCACGGGTTTTCCCAAGGGGGTGGCTGGTAACCACGCCACCGAAGTGGGCTATATAAATGACGTGATGTCAGAGGTGCTGGAAGGAAATATCAAAGAGGGCGACGACACGGTGCTGATGGTCAACCCCCTCTACCACATCATGGCCAAGGGGTTTCTCATCGCCGCCGGGCTAAACTACGGCTGCAAGACGGTGCTGATGCCCGTCCCCCATATTGACGCGCTCCTGCGCGATATCGAGCGCCACGAGGTGCGGTGGTTTCTGGGGGTTCCGGCGCTCTACCGCATGATCCTGGAGAACGACCGTCTGGATCAATACGATCTGTCGTCGCTCACCTACTGCTACTGCGGCGGCGATGTTTTGCCAAGCGAAGTATTCAAACGGTGGCGCACGCTCACCGGCTCGCCGATCTATCAGGTCTACGGCTCAACCGAAGTGGGGCATGTGGCCTACACGCGCCCCAACATAGAGCCGCAGCACGATGTTATCGGCCATGTGCTCCCCTCCTACCGGGCGCGCATCACCGACCCTGAGACGCTGGAGGCGGTGGGGCAGGGCGAGGTGGGCGAGCTGTGGGTCTACGCCGACTACACCATCAAGAGCTACTGGAACAAGCCAAATGAAACGGCGCTCTCCTACGTGGAGGTAGACGGCAAGACCTACTACCGCATGGGCGACTTTGTGGTGGAAGACGGCAGCGGGCAGATACGCTTTATGGAGCGCACCGCCGATGTGATCAAGTACAAGGGCTACCGCGTCAGCGCCTCGGAGATCGAGGCCGCGCTGCAAGACCACCCCACCGTGATAGGGGCCTGCGCCGTGGGGATCGAAGACCCAGCTGTTGGAGAGCGCATAAAGGCGATAGTCGTTCTAAAGCACGACGCCAAGGGGGTCTCGGGAAGTGACCTTCGCAAGTGGTGCAAAGAGCGCCTTGCCCCCTATAAGGTGCCGCAATACATAGAGTTTCGCGATATGCTACCCAAGTCTAAAGTCGGCAAGCTTTTGCGACGCTCTATCCGCGACGAAGAGCGGCGCAAGGCTGCTGGCACGTAGCATCTACCCCCATACCTGTTAGCAGAGGAGTCAGAGGATGGATCTTTTCGAGGCTATAACCGCGCGACGCAGCTGCCGAGCTTTCACCGACGCCCCAGTTTCAAGACAAGCTCTGGACGAGATCATCGCCGCCGGGT
>CAXMSR010000270.1:0-2555 GCA_964195725.1 uncultured Kiloniellaceae bacterium
CTAACGACCACCGAGCAGACCGAAGAGCTTATCAATAGATTTGACAGCAAGAATTTTGGCGATGTCATGGTTGTCGGCGGCGGCATAAGCGGCATTCAGGCGGCGCTGGATCTTAGCTCTGCGGGGTTCAAAGTCTATCTGGTTGAAGAGTCTCCCTCCATCGGCGGCCACATGGCCCAGCTGGACAAGACGTTTCCAACCAATGATTGCTCGATGTGAATACTCTCACCTAAACTGGTCGAGGTCGGCCGGCAGCCAAACATCGAAGTTCTGACATACACCGAAGTTGACAGCGTCGCGGGCGAGGCGGGCGACTTTAAAGTCACCCTTACGAAAAAGCCCCGCTATATCAAAACTGAAAAATGCACCGGCTGCACCGTGTGCGTCGAATACTGTCCGGTTCAGTACCCTGACAAATTCAACCAGGAGATATCGCAGAACAAAGCGGTACACGTCTATTTCGCCCAGGCTGTCCCGCTCGTCACCTACATCGACGACAGCTGCCTCTATCTCAAAGACAAAAAGTGCGGCATCTGCGAAGCCGTATGCAAGATGGGCGCGATCGATTTCAGCCAGACTCCTGAAAAGGTAGAGGTCAACGTAGGGGCGGTAATACTGGCGACGGGAATAAAGCCCTTCGACCCCAACGCAATGGCCGAATACAAGTACGATGAATTCGCCAACGTCGTCACCAGTATGGACTACGAGCGCCTTCTGTGCGCCACCGGCCCCTATCAGGGCGAAGTGCTTCGCGGCTCGGATCTAACCCACCCCAAAAACGTAGCGTGGATTCAGTGCGTCGGCTCCCGCTCGGTCAGAGACGAAGCCAACAGCTACTGCTCGGGCGTGTGCTGCACCTACACCCAAAAGCAGGTGATCCTCACTAAAGAGCACGACGCAGGGGCGGCGTGTACGGTGTTTCATAACGACATACGCTCGTTTGGCAAGGATTTTGAACGGTACTACGACAAAACAGTCGCGCTGCCCGACGTCAGATTCTTTAGAAGCTACGTGACGATAGTAAAAGAAGACCCGGAGACAAAGAACGTAACCATCCGCTACTCCACCCCCGACGACGGTGTTAAAGAAGAAGAGTTCGACATGGTGGTGCTCTCGGTCGGATTAAACCCACCCAACGACGTGGACGGGCTGGCCGACAAGTTCGGCATCGAGCTAAACGCCCACGGCTTCAACAAGACGATCCCCGCCAATCCAATGAAGACGAGCAGGCCCGGCATCTTTGTAAGTGGAGCCTTTCAGGGACCGACCGACATCCCCGAGTCGGTCTTCACCGCAAGTGCGGCGGGCTCGCAATGCGGCGAGCTGCTCGACTACAGGCGCGGTGATCTCGCCGTCGAGAGAGTGTATCCGCTCGAAAAAGACGTCTCCGACGAGATCGACACGATCGGCGTCTTTGTCTGCCCCTGCGGAGACCACATCAGCCGGATCGTAGGCGTAACCTCGGTGGTCGACTACGTCCAGACCCTGCCGGGCGTCGTCTACGTCGAAGAGCAGCTCTTTTCCTGCGCGACCAACTCGGCCCAGGCGATAACCGACCTGACGGTGGAAAAGGGGCTAAACCGCGTCATCATCGCCGCCTGCTCGCCCAGAACCCTTGAGGCGCTCTTTCGCGACACCCTCCAGGAAGCCGGGCTAAACCCCTATTACCTCGAGATGGCCAACATCCGCGAGCACTGCTCCTGGGTTCACGCCAAAGAGCCGGAGAGCGCCACCCAAAAAGCCAAAGACATCATCCGGATGGCCGTGGCCCGTGCCGCGCACCTTGAGCCCTTGCAGGAGTTCGACCTGCCGGTCAACAAGGCCGCGCTTGTAGTGGGCGGCGGCGTGGCGGGCATGACGTGCGCGCTTGGCATCGCCGAGCAGGGCCACGAAGTGTACCTACTGGAAAAAGAGCCTGACCTTGGCGGCATGGCGCGAAGAGTCCAACACACCCTGGAGGGCATGGACGTTCAGCCCTACCTGGACGAGCTGATAAAGAAGGTCTATCAGCACCAGCTCGTGCACGTCACCACCGACGCCGCCATCACCGACGTCAGCGGCTACATCGGCAGCTTCGTCACCAGGGTGCAGACGCAGTGGGGCGAGAAAACGATCAACCACGGCGCAGCCGTCATCGCCACCGGGGCCCTTGAGCACAAGCCCACCGAATATCTCTACGAAGATAACGAGCGCGTGCTGACCCAGCTGGAAGTCGAGGAAGCGATCGCTGGCGGCGACGAGGCGCTCATCGGCTCCGAGTCGCTGGTGATGATCCAGTGCGTTGGCTGCCGCCAGGAAGACAGAAACTACTGCGCCAGGGTCTGCTGCGGCCAGGCGGTCAAGAACGCGCTGTCGCTCAAGGAGGCCGCCCCGGACAAGGAGGTCTACATCCTGTTCCGGGATATGCGCACCTACGGCTTCAAGGAGGACTTCTACCGCGAAGCCTCTGAGCGCGACGTCAAGTTCATCCGCTACGTCCCCGAAGACAAGCCGGTTGTGGAAGCCACGGACGGAGGACTGCAAGTCAGCGTCACCGATCCGATCCTGGGCACCAA
>CAXMSR010000271.1:0-2542 GCA_964195725.1 uncultured Kiloniellaceae bacterium
TGTGACGCTGCTTAGCCGCTACTCCGAAGAACTCCAGATTCGCGCCTCTATCGGGCTTAGCCCCGCCGAGGTGCGGCGCGGGCGCTATATGCCGGGCGAGGGGGTGACGGGCAGAGTGGTCTCCACCGGCGAGCCGGTGGTAGTGCCGCGCATCGGCGACGAGCCGACGTTTCTCAACCGCACCCTGAGCCGCGCCGAGCTGGACGTAGACGATATCTCCTTTATCTGCGTACCCATCCGCTCGGGCGACGAGGTGGTGGGCGCACTCAGCGTCGATCGAAAATATGAAGGCGACTCCAGCTTGAAAGACGATACGAGGCTTTTGGAGATCGTGGCGTCGATGATAGGCCAGTCGGTGCGTCTTAATCGCATGGTTGACGACGAGCGGCAGCGGCTGGTGGCAGAAAAGCAGCAGCTTCAAGACCGGTTGTCCGAAAAATACAACATCACCAACATCATCGGCAACTCGAAGGCGATGCATCAGGTCTATACGATGGTGGCCAAGGTGGCAAAGGCCAACGCCACCGTGATGATACGCGGAGAATCGGGCACCGGCAAAGAGCTGGTGGCCAACGCCATCCACTACGCCAGCCCCAGGGCGGGCAAGCCGCTGGTGAAGGTCAACTGCTCGGCGATTCCCGAGACGTTGATCGAAAGCGAGCTCTTCGGTCACGAGAAGGGCGCCTTTACAGGTGCTGTGGACACCAAGCCGGGCCGCTTCGAGATGGCCTCCGGAGGCACGATCTTCCTCGACGAGATCGGCGAGCTAAACCCCTCTATCCAGGTGAAGCTCCTCCGCGTCTTGCAGGAGCGCGAGTTCGAGCGCGTCGGCGGGGTAAAGACGATAAGCGTCAACGTGCGCATCATCGCCGCCACCAACCGCAACCTGGAAGAGCGGATACTCACCGACGAGTTCCGCGAAGACCTCTACTACCGGCTAAACGTCTTCCCCATCTACATGCCTGCGCTGCGTGAGCGGCCCACCGATATACTGCTTCTGGCCGACCACTTCCTCAGCAAATTCGCGACTGAGAACTCCAAGGACATCCGGCGCATCACCACCCCCGCCATCGACATGCTGATGAGCTACCACTGGCCGGGCAACGTGCGCGAGCTGGAGAACTGTATCGAGCGCGCAGTGCTCCTGTGCGACGAGCACGCGATCCACTCCTACCACCTGCCGCCCACGCTGCAGACGGCAGAGGCCACCCACTCGGCGGTTGACCTGCCGCTTGGCGACGCCGTCGAGCGCTTCGAATCCGATCTCATCATCGATGCGCTCAAAGTGAACCGGGGCAACGTGCGCCGGAGCGCCGAGATGCTGCGCACCACGCAGCGGATACTGGGGTACAAGATCCAGAAATACGGGATCGAGCCCAAGCGGTATAAGTAGCTGCGCCATAGCGGTCTTTTCCAAGCGTCTCGCCCGCTCTCGTCAAGCGCGGGCGAGACGCCTAGTCCGCGCTCCTTTTCTCCGCCCCCTTCGCTCGCGTCTGTCCCGCCCCACCTTTCGTCACCACACGCTGAAGATGACGAAGTTCCGCCACCAGTGAAATAAAGTAACCGACAGGCAAATACGCAGTAATTTCAAGAAGAAACCGCTCCCGGATACAAAAGACGTGTCTTCGCCCAGCCTTTGGCCCCGTCTTTGGCCCGTCTTTGTAAGCGCTTGGGGAAAGCCCAACCGGGCGCAAACATTGCATCTTGATTTCATCGCGCCCCTGCGGGGTGCTAGAATGGACTGACGATTGACGCTACACCTTACAGAGCGAGCAGGATGACGCCTTCGGATCACAAAAAAATAGACCTCGTCGCCGCGCGTCAGATGGTGGGGCTCTTCGCGCTGAGCGCGGCGGTGCTCTTTTACGAGCTCTTGCTGATGCGCATCTTCTCGGTGTTGATGTGGTACCACTTCGCCAGCCTCGCCATAGGGCTTGCGATGCTGGGGCTGGGTGCCGGTGGTTTGGCGGTGGGGCTGCGCCCCGGCCTTGGCAAGGCAAATCGCGCCGCCCCCTGGGCGCTCCTCTTCTCGGTGGGGGTGGCCTCGGTGCTCCTCTTTATGGCTGCCACCCACGCCTATCCCCAGCTGGCTCGCGCTGTGCTTGCGCCCTTTCACCAACCTTTCTACAAACCCTTCTCGCGACCCGACTCGACAAAGCTGGGGTGGGAGATGAAGTCTCGCCTAGCACTTCTGGCGGTGGGCACCGGCTGGCCCTTCCTCTTCGCCGGAGCGGCCACCGCAGGGATTCTCACAAAGCGCGCCCCCAGGCTACACGGGGCCTACGCCGCCACCTTCCTCGGCTCGGCGGTGGGCTGCGTCATCTTCCTTGGGGCGCTGGCGGTTGTCTCGGCACCCGCCGCGTTGGGGTTTGCCGCTGCGCTGGCGGCGGCGGCGGCGCTGCTGTTTTCACCGGGTAAAAAATTGAAATTGCTTGCTCTCGCCCTCACCCTCGCGACGGTGGCGCTGGGGGTATGGGCGCAGCGGTCGGGCTCGGCAGAGATTCCCTTCGCCAGGGGGCGTTTTGAGCCGGGGCTACTGGCG
>CAXMSR010000272.1:0-2541 GCA_964195725.1 uncultured Kiloniellaceae bacterium
CCAGCGCTACCAGTGCTCTTTTGACGGTGGAGTTTGGGTCCCCCACCTGAAGCCCGGCGTTGTCCCAAGACTCCGCCAGTGCGGGTGGTGCAAGCCCCTCAAGGGCCTTGAGGGAGCGTTTGAGTGAGATTTCGCTCAAATGCTTCTCCTCATGTTGGTAGCGCTTTTTGTCAATTTCCTGCCTTTGGTCTTTGCAGCTAACCCGCGTTGGCGTTTTAAAACGCAGGGCGGGCAGTGAAAAACTGTGATGCCAACGCCGGAACGGTGAAAATTTCTGGCGCAATATTTCAAATTCGACATCTACTCGATTGGGCGTTGCCGCTCTCCAAATCCAGCGGCAGCACCCCCTTCGGGGAAGTAGATGGTGGGCCCACCTGGACTCGAACCAGGGACCGACCGGTTATGAGCCGGTAGCTCTAACCAACTGAGCTATGGGCCCCCGAAAAAGGAGCAACATTATGCTTATCTGGCCTCAGGGTGTCAACCTTCTTCGGGCGCTTTCTTTATCATCGACCCCAGCGGGCGTCCGCCGAAGAGATGCATGTGCAGATGCGGCACTTCCTGATGGCCGTCGGGGCCGTTGTTGACAAGCAGCCGGTAGCCCGAATCGACGACCCCCTCGGCGCGCGCCACGGCAGTCACCGCCTTCGCCATAGAGACCATAAGCCCGGCGTCGCCTTCGCCCAGCTCGTCGTAGGTGACGACGTGGCGCTTCGGGACTATCAGGACGTGGACGGGGGCGCGGGGGTTGATGTCGTGGAAGGCAACTACGTTTTCATCCTGCCAGATGAAGTTCGAGGGGATCTCGCCCCCCGCAATCTTGCAGAAGATACAATCGCTCATTTGGTGCTCCTTGTTCTTCAAAACATACAACGCAGTGAGACTATGCCTGTAGATTGGCATTTGCACAAGTGTGGGATTTAAATATTGATTCCCATTTCAATAAGTTGCTTTTCAGCCAGCGGAGCCCAGCCCCGGTTGGCCATCGGGCTGGCCGGGCTGGGGTGCAGGATCGACTCTATCCTCGGCCCCGTGGAACCCAGGGCCAGTGCCGCCTGTTTCGCGGCGAATTTACCCACCCCGATCAATATCCGGGGTGAGAGCTCGCGCACCACTTCGCGCAGTGCTTCGTCGCAGGCCTCGATGAGCGGTGCGCGTTCGGCGAGGGGGAGCTTGTCGGGGGTGCGGTTTTTGCCGCTCTCCTCCATGAACATCAGCGGGCAGTAGTTGATGACGAAGAAGCGATCGAAGAAGTTTCCCGGCGAGCCGAAGCGCTCGGCTGCCCATCCCCAGAGGCGTTTGCCGCTGACCTCGCTGCGGGTGCAGTTAAAGCCGTCGACGGGCCGCTTGGGGTGTTCGTGGGGGGGGTGGCCGACGGGGGCCTCTATCCCCATCCAGTCGCGCACGAGTCCGACCTCGCCGAAGGGCACACCCGTCTGCGCCATCCCCCAGGGGCCGGGGTTCATGCCGAGAAACACCGCCTCTTTAGGCCCTTTTCCGTAGCGCTGCCAATATTGCCGATGAGGTTTTATGGCGTAGACCAGGGGGTTGTAGACGTGGGTGACCGGTGCGGCAAACTTTAGTTTGTCCAGTCTGCTTGACAGATCGTCCAGTACGCTGAAGACTTTCATATAGTATCCGTAGCAAGGCTTTGGCAGCCTATAGATTGTTTTATATAATAGATTAGGCCAGCCATTATACAACAAGAGCGTCAATTGGTACTACCGGCGGGGTGGTAGGTGCCCTTGAAAATGCGTTATCGACAGGCGAGGTGGGACGATTATGAGTGGAACACGAAAGTTTGTTGTCTGGTCTCTGGCCATCGCTCTGCTGCTTACTGTGGCGGCGGGGGTGGCTATAAAAGTATATGTCACAAAAGAGCGGGTGCTCGCGTGGGTGGTTCCGCCCCTGGAAGAAGAGCTGGGGCGCAAGGTGACGATAGGCGACGTAGCCATCGGCTTTACCAGCTTTGATCTCATCGACTTTTCGGTGAGCGGCACCCAGAGCGACAAGCCGCTAGCCTCGGTGGGGCGGGTGCGGGTGGCGTGGCGGCTGATGCCGCTTTTGAGAGCAAGGCTGGAGGTGGCCGAGGCCACGGTGGAATCACCCCGCTTCCACATCGTCAGGTTGCCTGACGCGACGTTGGCCATAGATGACCTGCTAACGAAGGGCAAAGCCAAAAAGAGCGGGAAATCGGCTGGGAGAACGCCCCCGTCACGAGAGACACAGCACGGTGGCGGGGTGGTGGTCGAAGTAGTGTCGATTATTGACGGCGCTATGACCTTCGAGGACAGGATGGAGTCGCCGACAAAGAGCTTTGTCGTTGACGACTTCGATGTCGAGGTCACGGGTTTATCTTCCGGAAGCGAGGCGTTTTTCGAGCTCACCGCACGGCTGGGGCCCCTGGGCGGCGCGCCGCTGGAGCTAAAGGGGTCGGTAGCGCCGGAGACTTCGGAGCTGGCGGCCAACCTCAAGATAGGCTCCTTCGAACTCACGGCGCTTAACCCGTACATGGGCGAAGGGCTCTTTTTCGCTTCGGGT
>CAXMSR010000273.1:0-2538 GCA_964195725.1 uncultured Kiloniellaceae bacterium
CTCTATCGCCCACCGGCTCGACGGATCGCTGAACTTTCCGCGCCGCGCCTCCACCGCCTATCTGGCCGCAGCGGTGTGGCGGCTCCACGTCAACTTCGCCCGCTCGCTAAACGAAGCGGTGCAAAAGATGGGGATCGACGCCCCCCTCTATCTCCTTCGGGCCGACGGCGGCGCGCAGCTGGCCGCCTCTTTTGACAATCCAGCAGAAACCGCGCTGTCGGGCCCCGCCGCCTCGATCATGGGGATTCGGGCGACTGCGCCGCTGGAAAAAGAGACGCTGGGCCTCGATGTGGGCGGCACCACCACCGACCTCTCCCTCTTTGTCGGCGGCGCGCCGCTGCTGGAAAATAGCGGCGCCACCATCGGCTCCTTTCTCACCCAGATACGCGCCCTCTATACCCGCTCCCTCGCCGTTGGCGGCGACAGCGAGTTGACAGTCAGCGGCGGCGCGCTGCGCATCGGCCCCGAACGGCGCGGCCCGGCGGCGGCGCATGGCGGCCCCGTGGCCACCCCCACCGACGCCATGGTGGTGCTGGGCAGCGCTCCGGGGGATCGTGCGAGGGCGTTGGAGGCGCTGGCCCCCATCGCAGAAGAGCTCGGCATGGAGCCAGACCACGCCGCCGTCCATGTGCTCGACCTGCTCGCGCAGATGATCGCGGTAGCAGCCGCCGAGCTGGTTGACGAGGTCAACGCCAAGCCCGTCTACACGATCCACGATCTTCTGGAGGGGCACCGGGTAAAACCCGAAAGCGGCGTGGTGGTAGGCGGCCCGGCGCTGGCGATCGCCCCCTATCTGGAGCGCGCCCTCTCTTTTCCCGTAGAGGTGCCCCCCCACTCCGAGGTCGCCAACGCCGTGGGGGCCGCAGTGGCAAGTTTGAGCCTTGAGGTAAACGCGCTTGCCGACACCGCCGCTGGCAAGCTGACGATTCCAAAGGCCGGGGTCAACCGCTCCATCGACGAGGACTACACCTTTGAAGAGCTGAAGCAGGAGACGCAAGCGGCCCTTGAGAAGCTGGCCGCAGCCCGCGACACCGTCGGCGACAAACTAAAGATAGACGTGGCGCAGAGCGAGAGCTTTAGCGTAATCGAGGGCTACAGCCGCGCCGGGTACATTCACAGGCTGCGCCTGCGCGTGCGCCCCTCCATCCTCTGCGAAGTGAGGCGCTGACCGATGATGAGACTGCCAAAAGCACTTCGGCGCACCGGCGTCGTCTTCTTCCCGGCTTTCGACTGGGCGATCAGCCCTACCCACCCCGAGCGTGAAGAGCGGCTGCTCTATACCCGCGACCAGATCTTCGAGGAGGGGCTCTTCGACGTTGAGGGGATCGTCGAGTTCGCCCCCGTCCCCACCACCCTGGCGGACGTAGACCGGGTACACAGCTGCTTTCCCTCTGCGCAATCACTGGCCGGGGACTCGCATCTCGTCTCTGCCGGTGGCGCTATAACCGCAGCGCGGGCGGTGATGGACGGCAAGGTTGAGAGCGCCTTTGCCCTGGTGCGCCCCCCCGGACACCACGCCATGCGGGTGGTGCGCGGCCTGCGGGGGTTTTGCGTCATCAACATCGAGGCGGTGATGATCGAACACATCCGCCGCCACTACGGAGACCTACGCGTGGCGGTGATCGACACCGACTGCCACCACGGCGACGGCACCCAGGACATCTACTGGAACGACCCCGACACCCTCTTTATATCGCTCCATCAGGACGGGCGCACCCTCTACCCCGGCTCGGGCTTTCCCGATGAATTCGGCGGCCCCGGCGGCTACGGGGCCACGCTCAACATGCCGCTGCCACCGGGCACCCCCGACGAGGGGTACCACTATGTCATCGACAACTTCGTGCTGCCGGTGCTCGACCGGTTCAAGCCCGACCTGATAATCAACTCTGCCGGGCAGGACAACCACTTCACCGACCCAATAACCGACATGTCGGTCACGGCCCAGGGCTACGCCGAGCTGACCCGCAAGCTAAAGCCCCACATAGCGGTGCTGGAAGGCGGCTACTCGGTGCAATCGGCGCTGCCCTACGTCAACACCGGCATCCTCCTGGCGATGGCAGGGCTCGACACCTCGTATGTGATAGAGCCCGATTTTACCCCCGCCGTGCGGCGCTTTAGCACCAAGAGCGCCGACTACATCAAAAAACTCTGCGACCTCATGCTGAAGCGTTATGAGCACCGCGACGGGCTGGCGGCAAAGGAATTCGGCGACAAGACCCATCTGGAGACGGAGCGCAGCGTCTTTCACGACGAGGCGGGGATAAGCGAAGAGCAGTTTGAGCGGGCGCGCATCTGCAAGCGGTGTCCGGGGGTGGTGACGCTATCGAGCGACGCGGGCAGGGGCGAGAGGCTCTACACGGTAGAGATTCCCCGAAAAGCCTGCCCGGCTTGCAGGGACGAGGGGCTAAAAGCCTTTGGCGACATAGGCGACAGCGACTACGACCTAGCGCTGCTGCATGATCGCCCCTCCGACCGTGTGGAAAAAAAGGGGCGCTTGAGCTAGACCACTAGCCTTAAGGCCCGACAGCCATCATGCAG
>CAXMSR010000274.1:0-2507 GCA_964195725.1 uncultured Kiloniellaceae bacterium
CGTCGGCCCCGTAGAGCCCCGAGGCCAATGTGCTCACGTCGGCAGCTATCAGCTTCGCCCCGCGTTTATCCAGAGCCTCGGCGAAGAATTTCGCCAGATGGTAGCTGCGTCCGATGGAGGGTATCAGTAGGTTCATTTCTCACCGCTTCCTCGTGGCTGTCCAGTGTGTCACCGTCCCGATATAATAGCCGCCAAAAGGTAAGTATTCAAAAAGATTCGCCACTTCGGGCCGCTTTGCTGTTTTGTGCAAGTTGACGCCGCTGCCCGCTGCCTGCACCCGCGCCCGCTGCCCGGCGTCCCGCAAAAGGGTGGGCCCTGCCCCGATTGCCAGAAAAAACGCACTTTCACCGATAAATTTGCCATAAAAAGTGTTTTGCCGGGGTTGTGTGAATAGAGGCACTTGACGTAGTTGAGTCAACTCTGTTGAAATGCTCTGTCGGCACGGTTCGTCGCGCTCTGCGAGCGGGAAAACCAATGTGACGCCAGGGGGGACGATAGGGGTCTACCCTAAATCTGAGCAGCGGGGAAAACAGCCATCGTATGTCAGCGCCCAACCCATATATAGAACACTTCCAGAGCCCCGGCATGACGCCGGAGGTGGCTCGGCGCTTTAGCGCCCTCTACCAGCGTTGGCTAAGCGGCAGCGCCGCCGTAAAGTGGGAAGCGATAACGCCTCCCAACGCCTCCGATCTCGTCGAGTTCGCCGACCTGAAGTGCGCCTGCGACGCGGCCTCTGACCCCGATTCTTCCTGCTGCTCTGGCTCTGGCCTCTCCCCTGAACGGGACTCCCGCGAAAAAAACGCCCTGGACAAGACCGCCTGGATAGTGCTCAACGGCGGGCTGGGCACCTCGATGGAGATGGAGCGCGCCAAGAGCCTCTTGCCCGTCAAAGACGGGGAGAGCTTCCTCGACCTCATCGTCGGCCATGTACTGGGGCTGCGCGAGTCGAGCGGAAGCCGCCTGCCGCTAATCTTCATGAACTCCTTTGTCACCCGCGACGACACCCTCAAGGCCCTTGAGGCCCACCCCGAACTGTCGCTGCACTCTGGCCCTTCGGTCAATGCCGAGGGCGCGCAAGCGCTCCCGCCCGATTTTCTACAGAACGGCTTTCCCCGTATACGCGAAGAGGACGGAGCCCCCTTCGGCCCGCCGGGCGAGCCCACATCATGGGCCCCGCCGGGGCATGGCGATATCTATCCCGCGCTCAAGGAATCGGGGCTCCTGGCCCGTCTGCTCGCCCAGGGCTACCGCTGGGCGTTTGTCTCCAACGCCGATAATCTGGGAGCCACCCCCGACCCCTGTGTGGCGGCCTACATGGAAGCCGAAGGCGTAGCCTTCATGCTGGAGGTCACGCCCAAAACAGCCGCCGATGTAAAGGGCGGCACTCTGGTGCGCCTTGGAGATAATCTTGAGCTGCTTGAGATAGCCCAGGTGCCCGAGGGGCGCGAGGGCGAGTTTCAGGATATCGAACGCTTCCCGGTGTTTAACACCAACAACCTCTGGATAGACCTCGAAGCCCTCGACGCGGCGCTGGCCTCTGGCGCGATAGAGCTGCCGCTCATCGTCAATCGCAAAGAGGTGGACGGCGTAAAGCTAGTCCAGCTGGAGAGCGCGATGGGGGCGGCCATAGCCTCCTTTCCCAGCGGAAGGGGCCTTCTGGTGCCCCGTTCGCGCTTTGCGCCGGTAAAGACCACCGACGACCTCGTGGTGAGAAGAAGCGATCTCTTCGCCAAGGGGTGTCTTTCGCCGCTAGAGCCGACCGACGTGCGCGACCCGTCAATGGGGCCGGTGGTGGTGGCGCTGGACAAACGCTTCTTCAAGGGGGTCGCCGACCTGGACAAGCGCATTCCACACCCGCTGGGGCTGGTGGCTGCTGAGTCGCTGACGGTTAAAGGCGACGTGCGCTTCGGGCGCAACGTGACGGTGCGGGGGCACGTCGAGGTGATAAATCGCAGCGCCGCGCCGCTCCTTATACCCGACGGCGCGGTTCTGGAGGGCTCGGTTGACTAGCCCGACCGTTCACGCCCGCAGGCGGCGACGCAGCTTGCTTAAAACCGCTGCGTTCGTAGCTGTGCTGGCCGTGCTTACCCTCATTGCGCCGTTGCGCGACAAGGCTTTTGCCCGGTTCAAGCGCGGCCCAGAGCTATTGGAGGCGCTGCCCGCAGAAGCGACAAAGCCTCTCATCTGGATGGGCAACAAGGCGCTGGCGCGCGACGTACTACCAAAGCCGCTGGTAAAGGTGGTGGAGGATATCCTCAAAGACGGCAAGAACGTCATCATCGCCGGTCACGCCGACCCGGTGGGCCCCCGGCTGCTAAATCAGTCGCTCGGCCTTCAATACGCACTGGGCACGGCGCACCGCCTTGTGCGCACCCTGATGATAGAGTCGTGGCGTATCTCGTGCGTCAGCATGGGCGAGCGCGACGAAAAGGCAGAGTCGGGCATCGAGATCTACGCAGGCGAGCCCCCTGTGCCAGAGACGCAGAAGCCACCGAGCGCGGTTTCGA
>CAXMSR010000275.1:0-2496 GCA_964195725.1 uncultured Kiloniellaceae bacterium
AGTTTTCTTCAAATGCTGGCACGACTCTTGGATTATCTCTCTGTGTCGCAAGGTACTCCGTCCCGAGACCGATAAACGACATGAACTCATATTTAAAGGGAGGCGGTAAAATGAAGAGGTTAGTTGGTTTACTTACGTTCGGCCTGCTTGCGACGGCCGTTACAGCTTTGGCGGAAGACTCGATCTCGGCTGAGACCGTGCAGTCCAATCTGAACTTTGTCTGGACGATGGTGGCGGCTTTCTTGGTCTTTTTCATGCAGGCGGGCTTTGCGATGGTCGAGGCGGGTTTTACCCGCGCCAAGAACAGCTGCAATATCATTATGAAGAACCTGATGGACTTTTCCATCGGAGCGGTCGGCTTTTTCGTGTTGGGCTTTGGCCTGATGTTCGGTGCCAGCGAGACGGGTTATTTGGGAACTACCTCGTTTATGCTGACCGACTTTGCCCTGGAGGGCGACCCGTGGCTCTACGCCTTCTTTCTCTTTCAGCTCGTGTTTGCAGCTACCGCCGCCACCATCGTCTCGGGTGGGGTGGCCGAGCGCACCAAGTTCTCTACTTATCTGATCTTTAGCGCGGTGATGACCGCCGTGATCTATCCCATCTTCGGCAGCTGGGCGTGGGGCAGTCTGTATAAGGGCTCGGGCTGGCTCGAAGCGATGGGCTTTATCGACTTTGCCGGCTCTACGGTTGTCCACTCGGTGGGCGGCTGGGCGGCGCTGGCTGGCGCGATTGTCGTTGGCCCCCGCATCGGTAAGTACTCGAAGAAGAGCGGCAACGCTCAGGCCATCCCCGGCCACTCGATTCCCCTGGCTTCCTTGGGCGTCTTCATCCTCTTCTTTGGCTGGTTTGGCTTTAACCCAGGCTCTACCACGGTAGGCGACAGCTCTATCGCCCTTATCGCGGTGACTACGGCGCTGGCAGGCGCGGCGGGCTCGGGCGCGACTGCTCTTTGGACCAAAATACGGTTTGGCAAGCCCGACATGGCGATGACGCTTAACGGTTGTCTGGCTGGGCTTGTGGGTATCACGGCAGGTTGCGCCAATGTCAGCCCCATCTCGGCGCTCATCATCGGCGGCATTTCCGGCGTGCTCGTCACCGAATCGGTTCTCTTCTTCGACAAAATCAAGGTTGACGATCCGGTTGGCGCAGTATCTGTTCACGGCGTCTGCGGCGCGTGGGGCACTCTGGCCGCAGGCATCTTCAACGTGGGCGGGTTTAGCATGTCCACCATCGGCGTGCAGATCATCGGCATCGGCGCAGGCTTTGTCTGGGCGTTTGGCACCAGCCTCATCGTCTTCATGGTCTTAAAAGCAGTCCTCGGTGTTCGCGTTAGCGAAGAGGAAGAGCTCGCCGGGCTCGACGTGGCCGAGCACGGCCTTTCAGCCTACCCGGAGTTCATCTTCCCCGAGACTATCCGCGGCGGCTCTGCAGGCCACGGCTCTGCTAGCCCCGTAGTCGCGCCGACGCCCTCTGTAGGAAAGTCATAGGGGGCCTTCGGTAGCGGCAAAAAAAATGCGTGCCAACCTGAACCGTTTATTGAGCAAGCCGGGGGAGGGAGACCTCTCCCGGCTTAAATTTGAAATTATCTACTAAGGAGAAATAACGTGAAAACGCTTAGAAACAAGATCCTTCTGGCCGTCGCCGTCCTTGCCATCTCGATCCCCGCCCTGGCTGCGCCGGTGAGCGTGGGCGTGGAGGCTGATTTTGCCAGCCGCTACATCTGGCGCGGCTTTGACGTTTATGACAACGGCGGCGCTTTTCAGCCCTCGGGCTTTGTGTCGTACTCGCCCACCGAGGCGCTTAGCGTCACCGGTAGCGTATGGGCCTCGTACAACATGGACGTCACCGAGACCCTGGACGAGATTGATTACACACTGGACGTTTCTTATACAGTCAACGACATGACCTCGGTCTCTGCCGGTGCCATCCTCTACGTCTTCCCCGAAGTCTCGGGTGATGACAACACCTCGGAGCTCTACGGCTCGATCGGCATCGCGCTGCCCGCTGACTTTAGTGCTTCGGTTGCGCTCTACTACGATTACGATGATGGCGACGGCTACTACGTAAACGCCGGGCTTGAGTACGGCAAGACCATCAAGGAGGGCGTGGACCTTACCCTGGGTGCTAGCGTCGGCTACATGGATTACGATGACGAGGGGATGTACGCGGGCTTTGACGGAATAAGCGACTACAACTTCTCGGCGGGGCTTAGCGCTGATGTGGGCTACGGCTTTGCCATGGCGCTCTCGGCTACCCAGACGATCTCGGGCGACGACAAGATCAACACCAACGACGAGTTCTGGACGCTGGCGGCTATCTCTTACGAGATGTAGTCCATACCACCAATACAATCGAAACGCACGGCGGGCCGCCCCTTCGTTACAGCGCAGACTTAAAACATCTGCAACCCTGTTCCTCCACCGAAGAGGCGGCTCGCTGTTTTTTTGCGAGCGCCAGAGCCAGGTTACATAGAGCTAAGCGGTGCAGAGTTAAGCC
>CAXMSR010000276.1:0-2495 GCA_964195725.1 uncultured Kiloniellaceae bacterium
GGCTGACGGTGTCTACGCTCACCCCCACCACCTCGGCGATGTAGAGCTGCGTGAGTAATTTCTCTTCGCGGATCGTCTTTACGCTGTCGCCGTTAAGGCTGACGGTGGACGGCAACTTTAGCCCTTCATTCATGGACACACTCCTGAAAACCGCTGAATTACTTGGCTCTTACAGCATACACCTACCTCGTGGGGGTTGCGCAAGCGTAGATATACGCCACCCGACATCGGGCCGCATACGGGCCGATGTCGATTACATTTGCGCAAAAACAGACGTAAACATTAATCAAGGGCGCGAATTAATCCGCCCACAAACCAACCGTCGGAGGAGACAGACGATGAAGACCATTTTGATACTGGCAGTGGCACTCGCAACATTAACGGCAGGCATAGTAGTGGCCGCGACAGCTATCGAGGCACCGGGTGAAGCGATCACCGTAACCAACTACGGTAAAAAGGCCGCCGTCACCTTCGACCACGCCCTGCACACAGCCCAGGGTACCGAGTGCGTGAGCTGCCACCACACCATCGCCGCCGTCCCTGACAGCGCCGCCCCTGACAGCGCCGCCAATGACGCCGTGCAGTACAAGTGCGGAGAGTGCCACAAGGGTGCCGCCGAAGGCGAAACACCGAAGATCAAAGACGCGCTGCACGGAAAAGACAAGGGCGTGTGCTACAGCTGCCACTTGCAGAAAAAAGCCGCCAACAAGCTCAAATGCGCAAGCTGCCACAAGGGCTAGCCAGAGCGGACTTTTACGGGGGTTTATATAATTTGAAGTGTTTGCATTGCAGGGTTATCGGGGAGAGCAAGACGGGGGACAGGGGGGTTTACATATAGCCGTCTGCACGTCTTTAGAGCGGGCTTTTACGCAGAGGGCCTTGGGGCATGAAGTAGTTAAGAAGAAATTACAGGGATGAGGTTTTGCATCATTTTGGGCCCTGCCCCGGCCACTTGAATTTGGCGCACCCGTTAGGCGGGTGCGCCATTTTTTTCCTTCTCGAAAGCGCGGCAGCTGGGGGCTGGGGGCTGCACCGGCTCAGAGCTGGCGCACCGAGTCAAACATCTCGCAGCGGTAGAGAAACTTGACGGCGAAGCCGTCGGCGTCGCTGCGCACTACCCTTCCGCTCTCGGTGATCTGTTCGCCAAACTCCACCAGATTGACATCTAGGGCAACAATGTCGTCGCATTCAGCGGGCTCGTCGGTCGATATATACATCCCTCCGGGGCCCATATCGGTAGCAACACCCATAAAGACATCCGGGCTCTTCTGGTGTCTTACGACCTGAACCATCGTCGGAGCGAAAACGCCTACCCGCTTCCAAACACGCGCATCCTTGCCTTGCATAGACATCTCCCGCCCCCCGTTTTGGTATTTCACATTATACCATGTCGCGCACCTGACACAAGGTCGGGTAATAGCAGGGCTTTTAACCCGGCTATTACGCTACTCTTTTTTATCGACCACGCAGTAGATACCGCCCTCTTGCAAGCCGGGCTTAAAGCAGCCGTTGCACGAGATGCAGGTGGCGCGCGCGTGGTCGCCCTCGCACCAGCGATTTGCCAGCGCGGGTTCCCTGATGAAGGGGCGCGACATGGAGATGTAATCCACCGCGCCCTGTGCGATGAGGCTTTCGGCCAATTCAAAGGAGCGGATTCCCCCCACCAGCATCAGGGGGCAGGTGACGGCCTCTTTTATCGCTTCGGCCAGAGCGAGGTTGTACCCCTCTTTTGCCAGGGTGTCGATCTTGGTGCGCGCAGGCCCTTCGTCGCCGGAGGCGGGTGTGCCGCCGCTGACCTCGATCATGTCGATACCCGCCTCGCTCAAGACCCGCGCGGCAAAAACTCCGCCCTTGGTGCAAAAGCCCGCTTCCAGGTTGTCGGAGACGTTTAGCTTGATAAATACCGGGTAATCTTCACCGACCTCGGCCCGCACGCTTGCAATGACCTCCAGAGCGAAGCGCATCCTGTTCTCCATCCGTCCGCCATAGTCGTCTTTTCTGCGGTTGGTGAGCGGCGATAAGAACTGGTTTATCAGGTAACCGTGAGCGCCGTGGAGCTCGACGGCGTCAAAGCCGAACTCTTTGGCGCGTCGCGCCGCTTGGCCAAAGGCGGCGACTATTTCGGAGATGTCGCGCACGCTCATCTCGGCGGGCTCTTCAGTAAATTGATCGACCTTTAGCGCCGAGGGTGCCAGCGGCTGCCTGCCCGCGCTAGCCGCCGTGGCCTGCCCGCCTGCATGGACGAGCTGGGCGCAGATTTTGCCGCCGTTGTCGTGAACCGCTCCGGTGAGCGCCTTCATCTCGTCGGCAAACTCATCGGTGTGCAGCCCCATCTTGCCCGGCATCTGCTTTCCGTCCGGTCGCACAAAGGCAAAGCCGCTTATTATGAGCCCTACGCCGCCTGCGGCGAGGTCGCGGTAGCAGTCGATCAGCTTCCGGGTGGGGCGGCCATCGTCGTCGCACATCCCCTCCCAGGTGGCCGAACGCACCAGCCT
>CAXMSR010000277.1:0-2484 GCA_964195725.1 uncultured Kiloniellaceae bacterium
CGCAGCTGGGACAGCCGCCACCTGCCGCCGGGAAAACTGCCAAGCCAAAAGCCGACACTGACGAACATGGGCCGGTGGAGAGACAAAAAGTGCTCGGGGTGCGGCGAAAAGTCGCCGAAGCGATGGTTCGCTCGCTTTTGAGCGCCGCGCAGGTCACTACTACGGACGAGGCCGACGTGACGCGCCTTGCTTCAATACGCGAACGCGAGCGCGCTGTTGCCAAAGCCGAGGGAGTACACCTGACCTATCTGCCCTTCATAATCAAAGCAGTCGTGGGCGCATTAAAGCGCGATCCCTACTTAAATAGCTCCTTTGACGACGACGCGGGCGAGATAGTGGTGAAAGGCTACTACAATATCGGCATTGCAACAGAGACTCGCGACGGCCTGATCGTGCCGGTGGCAAAGGGGGCTGACCGGTTATCGGTCCTTGAGCTAGCGGCGCAGATAGAAAAAATGACGAAGATGGCACGCAAGCGCGAACTCAGCGTAGCGCAACTGAAGGGGTCGACCTTTACCCTCTCCAACTTCGGCGCCATCGGAGGAATCTTCGCCACCCCTATCCTGAACCCCGGCGAGGCCGCTCTTTTGGGCATAGGACGCATTCGCGAACGCCCGGTGGCGTGCGACGGGGCGATCAGGATCAGGATGATCATGCCGCTTTCCCTTACCTTCGACCACAGGATCGTGGACGGCGCCACTGCCCAGCACTTTCTATCCAACGTCATCCGGCGCATCGAAGACCCGGATCTTCTACTTTTGGGCATATAAAAACAGGACATAACAGATGACGAACGCCTCCAAGCCCGACAAAATCGACCACCTTGAGCTCAAGAAAAAGCAGGGCATCGTCTTGGTTATAACCGGTAACGGCAAAGGCAAAACGACTTCGGCCCTTGGGATGGCCGTGCGCGCGTGCGGCCACGGCCTGAAGGTCTCCATTATCCAGTTCATGAAGGGCGATCTGTTCGCCGGAGAGTGGGAAGGGATAAAACGTCTGGCACCGCAAGTGGAGATGATCCAGACGGGCAAAGGGTTCTGCGGCATCCAGGGCAACCCTTATCCCAAAGAGGAGCACCGCGCCAACGCCCAGGAGGCGATCGAGCTCGCCATGGAGAAGCTAACTTGTGGCCGATGGGACATGCTGATTCTGGATGAGATAAACAACGCTTTGCACTTGGGATTGGTGGATACGGAGCAGGTCTTGGCGCTCTTGAAAAAGCGGCCGCCTCTCATGCACATGGTACTCACCGGGCGCAACGCGCACCCGGAAGTGATTGAACTTGCCGATACCGTAATTGAAGTGCAGGAGATAAAACACGCCTACAGAAGTGACATTGAGCCACAACCCGGTATAGACTACTGAGAGCCAGTGCCGCTTGGCATGGGCCACCGATGAACGAGGGCTTCAGGAGTTAATTAGCTGTGAGCGGGGGGGCAAAGATAATGGCAAAAATTGTGACCCGTGCCCAAAAGAAGCCCTTGATTAAGAAACAAAAAGTGATGATCACCGTGCTGAAGGCTCTTGCACCGGTGGCCATGGGCGCAATTTATTTCTATGGTTGGCGCGCTCTGGCGGTGCTGGCTATCTGCAACGCGGCCTGCTTTGCTTCAGAGTACTGGTTCACCAGACGGCGCGGCGAGCCGGTGACGATGGCCGTCTTTGTCACGGGTTCGCTCCTGGCGCTTTCCCTGCCTCCCAATATCCCCTTCTGGATTTGCATCGTCGGCTCGGTGGCTGCGATAGTGTTTGGCAAAGAGCTTTTCGGCGGCTTCGGGCGAAACGTCTTTAATCCGGCGCTGGTGGGCCGCGCCTTCATCTTCGTCAACTTCCCGATTGCGATGACCGGCACCTGGCATGCCCCGATCAAAGGCGCGGCAGGGGGCCTCACGGCCTGGAGCTCCGCCGATGCAATAACGGGCGCGACCCCCCTGCAGATGCTCGCAGAGGGCGAAAGCTATCCGCTCTGGAACCTCGTCAGCGGGGCCTCGCCCGGCTCGCTGGGCGAGGGCGCTTCCCTGCTCATCATCCTTGCGGGCGTTTATCTGGTATACACCAGGGCCGCCTCCCTAAATATCATCCTCTCGACACTGCTTACCTATCTTGTGTCCACGCTCGTCTGCTGGTTCATGGGCTGGGGTACGGCTATTAATCCGGTTTACGGCCTCTTCTCGGGCGCACTTTTGTACGGCGCGGTCTTCATGGCCACCGACCCGGTGAGCGCCGTGGCGAGCCGCGAGGGGAAAATTGTCTACGGTGCGATCATCGGCCTGACGGCGATGCTCATCAGAAACTTCGGCAACTTCCCCGAGGGCGTCATGTTTGCCATCCTGATGGGCAACACCTTCGGCCCCATCGCCGAGATCGGGATCAAACAACTAAAGGCCAAACCCACGCCGAAGGGGCAGAGCGAATGAACACTGACTCGCCCGCCTACTCGGTACTTTTCATGCTGCTCTTGTCCATCGGCTTCGGCTCGACCGT
>CAXMSR010000278.1:0-2456 GCA_964195725.1 uncultured Kiloniellaceae bacterium
CCCCTGCCTATAGTTAATACCATAAGAGTCATATATGCGCTGGTGGCCAAGGAGACGGGTATGCAATATTATGCAAATCAGGGATCGTCAACGAAAAAAGAAACGTATGAAGTCGCCCCGATCGCGGATACGATGACGGCCTACTTCAAGGACGTTCGCAAAACCACCCTGCTCACCGCTGCTGAAGAGCTGGAACTCGCCAGAAAGATTGAAAAAGGCGACACCAACTCACGCGCTAAAATGATAGAGGCTAATTTGCGCCTCGTAGTGAAGATAGCAAAACGCTATTCCAATCGCGGCCTGCTTTTAAGCGACCTTATCGAGGAAGGCAACATCGGCCTCATAAAGGCCGTCGAGCGCTTCAAGTCTGAAAAAGGGTGCAGGTTCTCCACCTACGCTACCTGGTGGATTCGCCAGTCGATTGAAAGGGCTATCTCCAATCAGGTCAGAACCGTGCGTTTGCCCGTGCATGTGTGTGATGATCTGAGGAAGCTGCAAAAAGTCGGCAAGGTCTACCTCTCCGACCACGAGAGAGAGCCCTCGGTCGTCGAATACGCCGAGGCCAGCGGCTTTAAAGCCGCCTATGTCGAGCGCCTGCTCTCAATTAACCAGAGGGCCGCGTCCCTCGACCAGCCCCTGGACGACACAGGTGATTTCACTCTCGGCGACACCTTGGAGGGTAACAACCAGATCGATCCGCTGGAATCCGTTAATATGGCGACAGTTATAGAACTTTTACACGACAAACTGCCCATTTTATCCAAGCGTGAAGGTGAAATCCTCGCCATGCGTTTTGGTTTGAACGACGACACACCCCAAACGCTGGAGAACATAGGCATGTGTTTCAACCTGACCCGAGAGCGGATACGCCAGATACAGATAGAGGCGTTAAACAAGATCCGCATCGCGCTGGCCGAAGATGGCGTTTATAAAAGCGCAGTCATCTAGAAGCACAGTTTTTCTAACAAGAAAGGCCCCTGCGCTATGGAGCGCAGGGGCCTTTCTTGTTTTCATCCGGTGCGCAAAAGCTACTCCGGCGGCTTTGAATAGCGGTCGAGGATAATCACTGGCGGCGCGCCGAGAGAGGGGCGCAGCACAAGCGCATAGCTGTCGCGCCCCGCCGAGATCCGTACCTTGACCGGAACCGCGCCGAACTCTACCTCGTTGACCCCTGCCGGGAGCTCGATCCTCGCGCTCTGAATCTCGGCTGGCAGGGTCGTCCACGACCTCGTGTCAGCATCTTCGCCTATTGTAGCCACCGCACCCAACAGCAGCGAGACGGCACCGGCGACAGCTTGGGCGTTTCGCGAATTTTTCCCCGCCGCCCTCCCCGCGACGTCGGCTACCACGGCCTTTAGAGCCCTACGTGCCAGAGCCCTGGCGGCGATGAGCGGCATGTTGGCCGAGAGCTGCTCGTCGGCCACCCGGTTAACGTCCAGAACGATCTGGGTGGTGACCGAGCTGTCCGTCCCTTTTACCCTCACTGTCAAAGGCTGGGCGTCGGCGTCGGAGACTACAAGCTGCGGCACCGGCACCGGGCTCTGCCCTATCACCGCAGTCGTCTTGTTAAGGAGCAAGAGCATTATCCCGGTCAGGCGAACCACTTTTTCAGTCGGGTTATATCTCGTGGCGACGAGATGCGGCCCCCGCCCCGCCAGATAGAAGATCTGCAGCGCGCCCTTGCCTTGCCCGGTGTGGCCTCGGTTCGTCGCCCTCTCCAGCGCCTCTTCGTAGAGCGCGTGTCCACCCCCCTCAAAGGCGATAGCGCGCTCATAAGCGCGGGCCGCTTCGTCTAGGGCAAACGTGTCCTCGCGCACTACTCCCTGCAAATAGGCCCCTAGCGAGACCCTGCTGTAGCCCTGTCTGGGACGGTACCCTGCGCCCTGCCCCGCCTCGCCCAGGGGAGAGGCAATGATCTCTTCCTGCTTCTCGCCCACCTGCACGGCATAGGCATAGGCGTCGCCATCGCCCGCCAAAAGATCGCACAGCGTCAGCATCACGCGCACCATGATGTGATCGTAATCAGCCCCGCTGTAATCGCGCGCGCGATCATCGCCGACCATTGAGGAGAGGTCGCCCAAAAACGCGCCGGTGTCATACTGGAAGTTTTCGTCCAGCTGGTCGCGCGCCAGACGCAAAAGAGTTACCGCCGAGCGCGGGTCGTCCTGCGCCAGGCGCAGCATGCTCTTCTCCAGAAGGAAAAGGAGCACCTCGCCCTTTGACGGGTCGATCTCTGCGACCTCGAAGACAGCGCCAGAGACAGCCTCGGGGGCCAATCCGGCTTCTTCTGCCAGCAGGGCGTCCACGAAGGCCTCGGCCTCGGCGTAGCGCCCTGCGCCGTACTCCGAGCGCAGCGTTTCAATCTTGGTCGAATACGACGCGCACCCCACCGTCAGCAGCACACAGGTAACGGCCACGCACTCGGAAAGCAGGCGCAATATCCTAAGCGACAAGCG
>CAXMSR010000279.1:0-2110 GCA_964195725.1 uncultured Kiloniellaceae bacterium
CAGCTCCTCACGGCTCTGCTCCAGCGAGAGCGAGAGCTCGCCGAAGACATCGAGTATCTCCTCCTCGCGGCTCCCCTCCAGCGACATATAGCGGTCGATCACCGCGTTGGCCGCAGCGGGGCCGATGACCCCGCCTATCTGGCGCTCTACAAAAACCCTCAGGCGCACAAAGACGCTCTCAAGCGGAGGGTCGTCACGGCTATACTTGCCACCGAAGAACTGCCGGATGCGCTGCCGGCTCTTTTTGGCTCCGATGAACTTGGCTAAAAGGTCTTCAAACTCTCCGACATTGGGCAGGTTTGTAAAAGAGTGCTCGCCTCCTGCGGCTCCGGTGGCGCGCTCGGCGAAGACGAGGCGGGCCACCTGTTCGATCTCGGCGCGCGAAGGGCTGCTAAGAAGGCTCACCAGCACATAGCCGCCACAGTTGAGCAGAAACGTCCAGAAGAGCCCGTGGCTCCAGATGTCCAACCCCTCAAGCCCCATAAAGGCGGTGGGCCGTAAAAATGCGAGACCAAAGGGGCCTGCGCTGAGGTTATCTACGCTAAACCATCCCGCTACACACAGCTGTGGAAAGAGGAACATATAGCCCCAGATGGCGAACCCAAGGGTCAGGCTTACCGCCGCGCCCTTGGCCGTGGCCTGCCGCCAGAAGAGCCCGCCAAAAAGCGCCGGGGCCAGCTGTGTAGCCGCGCCGAACGAGATAAGCCCCATGTTCACCAGCATCAACGACTCGCCCAGCACATTGTAGTAGAGATACCCCATTAGCAGGATCGCGATGATGGCGGCACGCTTAATGTGCAAGAGCGCCACCGACAGATCGAGCTTTCCGCTAAAGGAGAGCAGAAAGGGCATGATGAGGTTGTTCATCAGGATGGTAGAGAGTGCTACCGACGAGACTATAACCATCCCCGTCGCCGCGCTGAGTCCCCCGATAAACACCAAGAGCCCCAAGAGAGGCTTGGAGTTCAAGAGCGGTATCATAAGCACAAAAGAGTCGGCTGAGTTCGAATTGCCAAAGAGCAGCAGCCCCCCGAAGGCCAGCGGCAGCACAAAGAGATTTATCAGAAACAGATAGAGGGGAAAGAGCCACATGGCGTCGGTGATGTGGCGCTCGGAGGTGTTCTCGACCACCATCACATGAAACTGGCGCGGTAAAAGCATGACCGACATCATCGACAGCACCGCCAGACTGAACCACGCGACGTAGCCGCTCGGCCCCTCGTGGGAGAAGGTGAGCAGGTGGTTGAACTTGGGCAGGGCATGGATGCGCGTAAAGATGTCGGTAAAGCCGTCAAACACCCCCCAGGTGACGTAAGCCCCCGCCGCCATAAACGCCACGAGCTTTACCACGCTCTCCACCGCCACCGCCGCCACCATCCCCTCGTGGCGCTCGGCAGGCCCCAGCGGCCCCGCCCCGAACATCCCGCCAAAAACACCCAAAACCAGCGCCACCAACAGCCCGGTATCCAGAAAACCAAAGTGTAGGTGCTCGACACTGGCGGTTACCGCCGAGCCGCCCGCCCACGAACTCAGAAGTTCGAAAGTAGATGACACCGCCTTTAGCTGCAAGCCGATATAGGGGGTTATCCCCACCAGCAACATCACCGCCACCAGCGCCCCTATACGCACGCTGTTGCCGTAGCGAAAAGCGATGAAATCGGCCACCGAATTGATATTGTTCCGGCGGGTAACGCGCACGATGCGCCGAAGAAGTATCCACCAGGAAAAAGCGATCAGCGTCGGGCCTATGTAGACGGCGAAAAACTTCATCCCCGAAGTGGCGGCCAGCCCCACGCTGCCGTAATAAGTCCACGACGTGCAGTACACCGCGATAGAGAGCGAATAGACCAGGGGGTTATTGACCCACCCCCTGCCGTTTCGTTTCGAGCGTTCGGCCATATAGGCCACGGCAAAGAGCAGCCCCAGATAGGCGAGCGCCACAGCAGCCACTACATTGCCCGAGAGCCACATCAGCCAGCGTCCTCAGGGATGTTTTGGTTCTTGATCAGGCGGCAATAGACATAGATAACGCAGATGGCAGAGAACCAGCCCAGAAAGAAGTAGGCGTAGAGCAGCGGAAACCCGAACACCAGCACGTTGCGATCGAAAA
>CAXMSR010000279.1:2120-2456 GCA_964195725.1 uncultured Kiloniellaceae bacterium
CGGCTTAATCATCCAAACCTCCCCTTGAAAAGATCGTCACCCCCTATCCAAGAGTCTAGCGGTAATATGTAAACTTGGCTAGTGACACAGTGGCGTCAAAGGCGGGCAAAGCGAAACCGCGCGCAAACGCAAAACGCCTCAAACTCTTGAACTCCCCGTAGCCCTCAGAGAACCCGTTCCAGGCTTATGGCTTTAGAAGGAGTGAACTTGTTGGCCTCGAAAAAATGCAGCAGCTCCTTCTGGGCCGGGTCGATCAGGGTGATGATCTTTCGAACGTCCATCTGCCTGAGATGAGCGAAAAACTCACCGATCAACTTTTTGCCGATCCCTTTTTGC
>CAXMSR010000280.1:0-262 GCA_964195725.1 uncultured Kiloniellaceae bacterium
CATCGGTGCCGCAGTAGTGCGCCCCGCACTTAAAACCCTGGGATGCGACAAGATAGACCTGGCGATCTCGTCGCACCCGCACATCGATCATCTGGGCGGCCTGAACTCGCTGGTGGCCGCCGCTATGATGCGCGAGCTTTGGCTCCCCGCCTCATTTCGCGACGACACACGCTACCGCGCCGTCATCGAGTCGGCCAGGGCCAGCTCGACCGTCGTGCGCTGGGTGGAGGAGCGCTCACTCACGCCTCCGGGAGCCCGCAAC
>CAXMSR010000280.1:295-2452 GCA_964195725.1 uncultured Kiloniellaceae bacterium
GGCGACGTCGAGGCCGACGGCCAAAGGCACCTTCTGGCCGTCGGCAAAAAGCGACTCGCCGCCCAGCTCTTGGTAGCCCCCCACCACGGGGCGCGAGACAGCGTGAACCCTGCATTTCTGGATGCAGTCTCCCCACGGATGGTGATCGCCTCTTGCGCGGACTCGGGCACGCTCCCCTCGGAAAGCCTGAAGCGTTATTGCCGGGACGGCGAGACGGCGCTTATGAGCACCGCGCGCGACGGGGCGATAAAGCTCGTTTTCGGTGGAGGCAAGTGGCAGGCAGGCCCCGCTGCCCGTTGACATGATGAGGCTAAAAAACGTATGCTTGAAAGCCATTCTAAGCAGGGTGAGGTATGGATAAGCCTATTGTAGTAATCGTAGATGACGATCCGCTCTTTCGCCGGTTCTGTTCAGACACTTTGGCAGAGAGCGAGCTGGAAGTGCTCCACGCA
Organism: uncultured Kiloniellaceae bacterium; assembly: GCA_964195725.1. Lineage (GTDB taxonomy): Bacteria > Desulfobacterota > Deferrisomatia > Deferrisomatales > BM512 > CAXMSR01. The sequence continues at coordinate 748 of CAXMSR010000280.1, forward strand.
GATTCTGGCAAGGCTGCGCTGCGCCTGTGCGGCGAGCTTAAGGTGGCCCTGCTCCTTATGGAGATGCATCTACCCGATATGACGGGCATCGAGGTTCTCGAAAAGGTTAAAGCGCAGCACCCCTCTACCGACGTCATCCTCTCCACCGGTTATGCTTCGGTGGACACGGCGGTGCAGGCCCTGAAGAAGGGGGCTTCGGATTATCTACGCAAACCCTACCCTCCGGCAGAGCTCGCGGCGGCGGTGCGCAACATCATCGAGCAGCGCCACCTGTATCAGATCAACGAGGATCTGCGCAATCGCCTGAGGCTCTATGAGATCTCTCGCTCCTTTGTCGCCGCCGAGGAGCCCCTGCGCGTTATCACCCTCGGCGTGGATTCGCTCTGCGAGATGCTGGGGGTAGAGCAAGCGATCGGCATCTCAATCGATCCCGACGACGAGGCCGCCACTGCCGAGCTGAAGGTTCTGGAGGTGCGCGGCGAGGGGCCGCGCACAAGCGAAGAGCTCTTGCCCGCGTTCATCGATTCTTTTGCCCGACAATTTATGGGCACGCTGCAAAGCACCCTGGTGGTCGAGGATGAGCTCTTTGAGCGCTACATCGCACCCTTCGCACCCGAAGAGAGCAAGAGTGCGTTGGTGGTGCCCATCACAATCGACAAGGTCGCCATGGGCGCGCTCGTCCTCTTCGCTCTGGCCGGACAAGGTGGGTTCGATATCAACATGGTGAGAGACGCCGGTTTTCTCGGCGGCCAGATCACCCTGGCGTTCAAGCAGGCCTCGCGTTTCCAAGAGGCAAAGTCTATGGCCTACGTAGACTCGCTCACCGACCTCTACAACGCCAAGTACCTGCCGATTATCCTGGAAAAGCGCATCATCGACGCAAAGCAACTGGGCAATTCCCTGAGCCTGCTCTTTTTGGATCTCGACAACTTCCGCAACATCAACACCTGCCACGGCCACCAGGCCGGCGGCAAGGCGTTGATCGAGATCGCCTGGATTTTGCAGTCCAACGTGCGCGACAACGACACGGTAATACGCTACGGCGGCGACGAGTTTACGGTGGTGCTGCCCGAGGCCGACACCGACAGCGCAAAAGAGATCGCCGAGCGCATACGAAAGCAGATAGAGCACCATGTATTTCTGGGCAGAGAGAATAAGAACGTAAGATTGACTACATGCATCGGTGTGGCAACCTACCCCGATGACACTATGGCGGCCGAGACGTTGATACACCTCGCCGATAAAGCCATGTACAAGGGCAAGGACACTACTCGAAACGTGGTGATCCTGGCGAGGGACGACGACAGCTAGATGAAGAACAGCAAGTTGAAATTAAAAGGATTCCGCGACATTCTCCCCGACGAGACCGCCGCATGGCAGCGGGTGGAAGAAGCCGTCAACGACGTCTTTGGCCGCTACGGCTACCAGTCGGTGAGGCTGCCGCTTCTGGAGCAGACCGCGCTCTTTAAACGCTCCATAGGCGAGACCACCGACATCGTCGAAAAAGAGATGTACACCGTTGAGGATCGCGGCGGCGACCTGGTGACGCTTCGCCCGGAGGGTACCGCTTCGGCGGTGCGCGCCTACGTGGAGAACAGCTTCGCCAACCAATCGATCAAGGCACGCTGGTTCTACAACGGGCCGATGTTTCGGCGCGAACGCCACCAGAAGGGGCGCTACCGCCAATTCTACCAGATCGGCGCAG
>CAXMSR010000281.1:0-2443 GCA_964195725.1 uncultured Kiloniellaceae bacterium
TTTGTCTTCGCCGACGTAGAGATCAAACGCCCACCAGCTCATCAGGAGAAGCTCCCAGGGACGCCCCGCGCCCCTGACATGCGCCCTGCCCATGCCTTTGGTGTAAAAAAAGCTGGTGACGCCGCCGGGGTAGGCCAGTTTGTGGAGCCGGGCTTCCTCAAAAAGCGGCAGCGCGATGGTGGCGGCCTCGCCAGCCAGCCCGGCAGCCCGCCCAGCAGCCCGCCCAGCAACCAGAAAATCGGCCTCTACCCGCAGAGAGACTACGCGGTGGTTGTCGGGACGTATTTCGACCAGCAGTCTTGGGCGGCTCACACCTTTATAGGCGACGAGGGGGGCCAGCGTCTCGCCGAAGACCTTTAGCGGCTCGCCGCTCCAGCAGTCGGGCAGCATGTCGGCTGACAGATAATCGGTGGGCACCACCACCACGTAGCAGCCACAGGTGCCAGCCTGGCTGACCAGCACTGGCTTGCCCCCGGCGTCTACCGTGACGATCACCAAAATCCCCGGATGCTCGCCGGCGGTGATGGTAAAGGGCACAAGGCTAAAGGGAGTCTCGGTGAAGTGGATGCGGTAGATGTAGTTGACGTAGCTCGCGCGCCCGGTGGTGAAATGGCGCACCTCGTAGTAGAGGGCGGGCGCGTCGGGATCGACATACACCTCCTCTTGCGAGCGGGCGCTGGGCGCGCCGATGCGGTTGTGCGCCTCGTCAAGATCATAGAGCAGATAGAAGGGGGCGAGGCGCTCGTACGCCTCGCCTGTCTGGCCGGGGCTGGCCACAGGGGCGTAGAGCGTCGGCACTGAAGCGTCGTCGATCACCGCCACGCGCCCACACCCGGCGAGCGCCAGCGCAATCGCTGTTAAAAAGATGGCGTTACGTAGCATTGCTCTTCCATCTGCAAGGACAAGGTCTTCCCACTACCCTGAGGATATCACCCATAGGCGAAAACGCCATACTCGTCGGCCTCTTAAGAAGGGTTGAAGGTATTTCTTTTTGGTGTAGAGTAGTTAAAATGCCAGCGGCAAGGAGCTTTCAGCCCTTATGCCACATCTTAACCATCTTTTTTTTGGATAGCGTGTTCCCAATGCCCAAAGACAGCGACAACATTCTCAACGTAAAGCCACTGCGAAAAATAATCCTGGTCCTTGACGATCTGGTGCACTTTGCGGTGGCGCTCATCCTCCTGGCCTGCGCGATTATAATCCTCGTGCGCACCATCCCCGACCTGCTGCACCCGGGCATCCACGGCATCGTGGACGTATTGAATCAGGTGCTCCTGGCGCTTATCGTTATGGAGCTCTTGTGGCCGGTGGTCCGTTTTTTAAAGCGCGCACCCTTTCGGATAAACCCCTTCCTCTACGTTGGCATCATCAGCAGCACGCGGCGCATTTTACTGATAGAGGCAGAGCACTCGATGGCTGCAAAGACGGTGGCCGGGGTCACTGCCAAGCCTACCCTTCCCGCACAGCTGGGAGTAATCGACTGGAGCCTCCCCATAGAGCTGGGCGTAAACGTCGGCGTCATCCTTGTGCTGGCCATAGCGCTCTACCTCATCGGTGAGCGCGAGGACAAACCCCATCCTGCGCAAGAAGGCTAATGATGATAATTCCAGCCCGCACTGCGCTATTGCCGATAATTTTGACAGGGGTTGTTTTTCTCCTAGCCTCTTTGGCCCAGGCTGCCAAAGAGGCTAAAACCGAAGAGTCTACCGTGGAGCGCGAAAGCAGCCTGGAAGACTGTTTCACCATTGAGGCCGGCACCGAGCTGAAGTGGCACTGGGGGTCGGGCGAGCCCCTTGACTTCAACATCCACTACCATCGGGAGGGCAAGACTGTCTACCCGGTCAAAGCGCCCGGTGCGACCTCAGGCCGGGGCGCGTTGAGCTTTGAGCAGCCGCAAAAGATATGTTTGATGTGGAAAAACGGCTAGCTGTCGAATATTCCACTCATCTGGACAAGAGAGGCCCTGCCAAAGTAATCGGCAGGCGACCGGCAAGTGGCCGGCAAAAAAAAGCGCCTTTCAGCCCCTCGCTCCGGCGGGGTCCACCCGCCGCCCCTAGCCCCCGAGTTTGATATTAAAACCGCCGCTGGAGCCCGACGACTGTAGCCCCTGGGTGATCTTGGAGCGCAGCCTTGCAAAGGGCAAGGACTGCAGCCACACCCTGCCCGGCCCGGTGAGGGTGGCGTAGAAGAAGCCCTCGCCGCCAAAAACAGCGGTCTTGACCGAGCCGACGTACTCGATGTCGTAGCGCACCGTTGGGTGCATCATCATAAGACACCCGGTGTCCACCTTGAGCTTTTCGCCCACCGATAGCTGGCGCTCGATGATCGTGCCCCCGGCGTGGACGAAGACCTCGCCGTCGCCCTTTAAGCGCTGGAGGATAAACCCCTCGCCGCCAAAGAGCCCCGCGCCGATCTTTTTTTGCAGCGCAATGCCGATCTCTAC
>CAXMSR010000282.1:0-2441 GCA_964195725.1 uncultured Kiloniellaceae bacterium
CGCAGGAGGCCAAGCCCGGCGACATAGTGCTGCCCGACCAGTTCATCGACCGCACCTGGGGGCGGCCCTCCACCTTCTTTGGCGATGGCGTTGTGGGCCACGTCGCGATGGCCGACCCGGTCTGTCAGGGGCTGGGCGACGCCATCTGGTCGATCTCGAATGAAGTAGACGCCACCTTTCACCGAGGCGGCACCTATCTGTGCATGCAGGGGCCGCAGTTTTCTACCCGAGGTGAGTCTCATCTCTATCGGCAGTGGGGCGCGCGCATCATCGGCATGACCAACGCCACCGAGGCCAAGCTGGCCCGCGAGGCCGAGCTCTGCTACACGACGGTGGCGCTCGTCACCGATTACGATTGCTGGCACGAGACGGAAGAAGAAGTGAGCGTCGAGGCGATTTTGGAAGTGCTCCACAAAAACGTCAACACCGCCAAGGAGATCATCCGCAAGGTGGTGCCCAAGTTGCCCTCCGGGACGCGCGCCTGCGCCTGCGCCAGCGCCGCCCAATACGCCATCATGACCCCTGCCGAGCTGATCCCCACCGAGACGAGAAGGGCTGTAGAGCTGCTTTTCGGAAAGTACCTGGGCCAAGGTGACTGACGTGACTGACGCGACTGACGTGACTGACGCGACTGGTGCGATACGCGAGCGCGCCCACGAGATCTTCAAGGGCGTTTCCATGATGCAGCATCTGGAGGTCGAGCTTACCGGCGTCGGCGACGAGTGGGCCGAGATGTGTTTTGTGGTAGGCGAAAAGCACGGCAACTATATCGGCGCGCTCCACGGCGGCGCGATAGCTGCGGTGATGGATACAGTCGCGTTTTTTCCCGGCACACTCATCCCGTCTGGCAGGCCGATGACCACTGAGGGGCTGGAGGTCCACTATTTTCGCTCCGCCAAGATGGGCGAGCGGGTGAGGGTGCGCGCCGAGCTGCTGAGAAACGGCAGGCGGGTCGTCACCGCCGAGGTAAAGGCGCTGGCCGAAGACGGTCGGCAGATCGCCCACGCCATCGTCACCCTTCTGGACGTGAAGGCGGGTTAAGGGGGACTCCCAAAGAGCCTATGACTGACAGCACGCTTACCCCGGCGGGAAACTACCGGCGCATGGTCTCTACCCTCTCCACCCCGCTCAACAGCGTAAAGGGGGTGGGGCCCAAGGTGGCTGAAAAACTGGCCCAGAAGGGGCTGCGCACCCTGGGCGACGCTCTGGTGTATCTGCCGCTGCGCTACGAAGACCGCACCCGGCTGGTGTCTCTGGCGCAGCTGGAAGAGGGGGTCGCCGTCGCCTTCAGCGGCGAGCTGGTGCGCTTTGAAGAGCGCGGCTACAGCCGCCGCAGAACCCTTGAGGGGGTGCTGCGCGACAAGAGCGGCGCGTCGGTGGTACTCAAGTGGTTTCGCGGCAACTTCCAGTGGCTAAAAAAACGGTACAACATAGGCGACCAGCTCATCGGCTACGGCACACCGCGCATATTTCGCGGCGTGCGTGAAATTCACCACCCCGATCTGGATGTTCTCGACGACGGGCCGAGGGCGGGGATGGACGCGGTGGCCCCCGTCTACTCCGAGGTAGAGGGCGTGCCCCAGCGTACCCTGCGAAAGATAATGGGCGGCGCGGTAGAGGTAGCCTCGCGCGCGGTGGTCAACCTCGTCCCGCAAATCGCTTTAACTTCAGCAGGCGAAGACCCCTCCCACTGGGAAAAGCTGGGCGCGGTGTGGCGACAGCTCCACTGCCCTTCCGGTGGTGGCGCGCAGATGGACGAGCGCCTTGAGCGTTGCCGCCGGATGGTGGTACTAGAAGAGTTCTTCTTCTTGCAGCTTGGGCTTTTATTGAAGCAGTCGGGCGGGGGCGGTGATGGCGTAGGGGGCGGCATCGCCTTTACTCCCGATTTCTCCCGTATAAAACCCTTCCTGGCGACGCTGCCCTTTGAGCTGACCGGTGCCCAGCGGCGCGTGCTAAGCGAGATACGCGCCGACATGGAGGCCGCGCGCCCCATGCACCGCCTGCTACAGGGCGACGTGGGCAGCGGCAAAACGCTGGTGGCTATAATCAGCGCGCTGATGGCGGTCGAGAGCGGCCATCAGGCGGCGGTGATGGCCCCGACTGAAGTTCTGGCCGAGCAGCACTTCAGAAACTTCGAAAAGCTCCTTAGCGCCCTCGCGGTGGATGTCGAGCTCCTCACCGGCTCGGTCACCGGAAGCGAGCGCGCCAGCGTCCTCGACCGGATAGAGACGGGCGAGGCCGACATCGTCGTCGGCACCTCGCAACGTTTTGGCGTACCGCTAGGCTACGGTGGTCCGCATGCGGCTTTCATGGCCACGCGTGAAGCCTACAAGCGCTCACTGCCCGGGCGCCTGATCGGAGTATCGCAAGATACCCGCAAACAGCCGGCTATGCGTCTTGCCCTGCAGACCCGCGAGCAGCACATTCGTCGTGAGAAAGCG
>CAXMSR010000283.1:0-2424 GCA_964195725.1 uncultured Kiloniellaceae bacterium
GTGCGACACGGCGTCGCGCAGCCAATCATCGGCTTTTTCGTGCAGAAGCATCCAGGCGGCAAAAAAGCTGAACGCGCCTGTGGGTTTTTTCGTGTCGCCCATCTCGCTCTCCTCTTGGGGTCTGTTTATGCGGCAGCCAAATTGTAGTACAATGCACGAGGAGTTGAAGAGGTAAATGTGCAACTTGCAGCGATATTCGCCCAAACCCCGGCCAGCTGCGCTGCGGAGGCGGCTGGTGTCGGTCCGTGGCGCAGCTTGGCGCGGCGATTATTGGCGCGTTGGCCGCCACGCAGCCCTTTAAGCGCGGAAATGCTCAATACTATTGGCATTTTATGCAGTAAAGCGTTAAGGTTTCACCGGTACCGTACCGACCGCTGTCGCATCGATTGGTGCACCGCGTAAGCGTAGATAAATTCGGAGACAAGAGGCGTTAATGGATCTCTCAACCATAATAGGATTTGCAATCGGCCTGACGTGCATCGCCGGTGGCATCGCCGCCGGAGGCGATATCGGCGTCTTTGTCGATGTCAACGCCCTGTTGATAGTGGCTGGCGGCGTTTTTGCGGCGACCTTCATCATGTTCCCCATGCGCACCGTCATCGCTGCGCCCAGTATCGCCTTCAAGGCTTTCAGGGACGCCGCCGGAAAGCTCGACGAACTCATCGACCAGCTGGTGGCGCTCAGCCGTCTGGCGCGCACAAACGGCATCCTCGCGCTGGAAGACGCCGAAAAAGAGCTGAGCGACCCTTTCCTGAAGAAGGGCATCCAGCTGGCGGTGGACGGAAACGAAGAGTCGTTGATCCGCTTCGTTATGTCCACCGACGTACTCTCTACACGGGAGCGCCACGCCGTCGGCAAAAAGCTCTTCAAGTCGATGGGGATGATGGCCCTCGCCTTCGGGCTGGTCGGCACCCTTATCGGGTTGGTCAACCTGTTTGGGGCGGAGCACACGGCTGTCGCCGCAGCTCCGGCACTTGGGGGGAGTCTTCTTCCGCTGCTCTACGGCGTGGTGGCCGCCAGCCTCATTTTTTTCCCGTTGGCCGCCAAGCTCGAGTTTCGCAGCAGGGAGGAAGCGCTCGCCAAAGAGGTGATAACCGAGGGGATAATCTCGATAATGCAGGGGGTCAACCCCAGAGTCCTCAAGGACAAGCTGGAGGCTTTTGTCGCTCCCGGCATGCGCAGGAACAAGCGCGACGGCAGCGGCGGCGCAGGGGCGGTGAATCCGTAGAAAATTATAAAAAAAGTGCAAAATTCATACTTTTGGGTGATGTGCAATCTTTTGTACCTCTTTACTATATTCCCCGGTGCAACTCCGGGGATTGAAGAGCGGCCTGAAAGGGCCGAGGTTCCGAACTAGGGCCCCATTCGACGTCAATTGTCGGGTGGGGCCTACATATTTTGTGGCTTCAACCCGCTCCGGATAGCGCCTGCCGACACCGCCTGCCCCTGCGTAGCCGGTGGCCCCTCTTCTTGTCCTGCCGCCTCTTGCCGCCGTCTCCCCCTTCCCGACGCAACTAATGTATGTGAATTTAAGTGGTGATGGTGGTATTTTGGCGGTAAATTCAGCTGTGTAACCAAGGTTTTGAGGTGTGTATAAATGGAGAATCATAGAGTTTTAGTTAGCTGTGCCCTTGGTAAGACCGCCCTGGAGCGGTTAAACGCCGAGGACTCGGTGGAGGTCGTTGTAGACGAGATCAGCGACGAGGCCATTCTGGCCGAGAAGATCGCCGGTTTTCACGCGCTCGTGGTGCGCTCGAACGTCACGGTGTCCAGAGCCGTGCTGGAGCGCGCCGACGAGCTCCTGGTGGTGGGCCGAGCCGGCATTGGCGTGGACAATATCGACGTGGCGGCAGCCACCGCCCTTGGCGTGGGGGTGCTAAACGCCCCGTCGGGCAATATAGTCACCACCGCCGAGCACGCTTTTGCGTTGCTGATGAGCCTTTCGCGCAACATCCCCCGTGCAAACGCCTCGATGAAGGCGGGCAAATGGGAAAAGAAGAGGTTTATCGGCTTTGAGCTGCGCTCGAAGACGCTGGGGATAGTGGGCGTAGGCCGGGTGGGCTCGGTGGTAGCGGGGCTGGCTCGCGGGGTGGGCATGAAAGTCATCGCCTCGGATCCGCTGCTCGGCTCCAAGCGGGCGGCAGAGCTGGGCGTGGAGCAGTGCTCGTTTGACGAGCTTCTGGCGCGGGCCGACTACATCTCGCTCCATACGCCGCTGACCGAGAAGACGCGCGGGATGATGGGGCGCGAAGCGTTCTCCAAGGTCAAGCCGTCGGTGATGATCGTAAACTGTTCGCGTGGGGGAATTGTCGACCTGGACGCCCTTCTGGCGGCCCTTGAAGAGGGCAGGGTAGCTGCGGCGGCGCTCGATGTTTTTGAAGTCGAGCCGCCCCCGCACCACCCCGTCTTTGATCGTGACGAAGT
>CAXMSR010000284.1:0-259 GCA_964195725.1 uncultured Kiloniellaceae bacterium
AGCTCGGCGATGATGTCGCTCACCGTCACCGCGCCCACCCGTTCGTCGGTGTAGTCGTCGGGCCGTAGCGCATGCAGAAAGGTAACATCGGCGATGATCGATTTCAGGTCGCGGCTGTTCTGCTTGGCGATGCGCGCCACTACTGCGTAGGATTCGGGGTGAACCGCCGAGGCGTCCAGCGGGTTGTCGCCGTCTACGATGCGCAGAAACCCCGCCGCCTGCTCGAAGGCTTTGGGCCCCAGGCGCGGCACTTTCTTGA
>CAXMSR010000284.1:281-2409 GCA_964195725.1 uncultured Kiloniellaceae bacterium
GGTAACGATATTTTCGGCGGTGGTGGTGGTAAGCCCCGACACGCGGGTCAGCAGCGGGGCCGAGGCGGTGTTGACGTCCACGCCCACGGCGTTGACGCAGTCCTCTACCACCGTGCCCAGGCAGCGCGCCAGCTCAAGCTGGCTGACGTCGTGCTGATACTGGCCGACGCCTATCGACTTGGGATCGATCTTCACCAGCTCGGCCAGGGGGTCTTGCAGCCTGCGGGCTATGGACACCGCGCCGCGTATCGTTACGTCGAGGTCGGGAAATTCATTGGCGGCGAGCTCTGAAGCCGAGTAGACCGAAGCCCCCGCTTCGCTGACGACGATCTTCTGTAGCCCCAGTTCCGGATGGCCCTTTATCAGCTCGGCCATGAAGCGCTCTGTCTCGCGGCTGCCGGTGCCGTTGCCGATGGCGACTAGCTTGGCATTGTATTTCTTGTCTAGCGCCACAAGGGTTCTGGCCGAGCCCACAACATCGTTTCTGGGCTGGAGCGGGTAGATCGCGCAGTGATCCAGCAGCTTCCCGGTGGAATCAACCACCGCCACCTTCACGCCGGTGCGCAGCCCCGGATCGAGGCCGATAGTAACCAGGTGCCCCGCCGGGGCCGCCAGCAGCAAATCCTTCATGTTGGCGGCAAAGACCCGGATGGCTTCCGTCTCGGCGGACTCGCGCATGCGGCCAAAGAGATCGGTCTGGAGGGTTCCGTAGAGCTTGACCTTCCATGTCCAGCGGACTACCTCGACCAGCCATTTATCTGCGGGGCGGCCTCTCTCGGCAACCCCCCAGTTAGCGGCGATGAGCGCCTGACAGGGATGGGACAGCGTGTTGTCGCCCTCGTCGCCGATGGAGAGCGAGACGTAGAGCGCGCCCTCGTGAAAGCCGCGCAGCATGGCAAGGGCGCGGTGCGACGGTACGTTTCTGATAAGCTCGTCATGCTCGAAATAATCGCGGAACTTCGCCCCTTCGCGCTCTTTGCCCTCGACCACGCGGGAGCTTAAGAGCCCCTTGTGCCAACAGAAATCGCGCAGCCTGCCGACAAGGTCGGCGTTCTCGGCAAAGAGCTCCATCAGGATATACTTCGCGCCCTCCAGAGCGCCCTTTACATCCTCTACGCCCTTGTCGGCGCTGACGTACTTGGCGGCTTCCGCCTCGGGGTCGAGGGAGGGGTCGTCTTTTAACGACAGCGCCAGCGGCTCAAGCCCCGCTTCGCGGGCGATCTGGCCCTTGGTGCGGCGCTTCTTCTTGTAGGGTAGATAGAGGTCTTCCAGACGGCTCTTGGTGTCGGCGGCATTTATCGCCGTCTCTAGCTCGGCGGTCAGCTTATCCTGCTCGGAGATGGCCTTGATTATCGCCAACTTTCGCTCCCCAAGCTCGCGAAGGTAGATGAGCCGCGTCTCCAAAGTGCGCAGCTGCCCGTCGTCTAGCCCATCGGTCGCCTCTTTGCGGTAACGCGAGATGAAGGGAACGGTAGACCCCTCGTCCAAAAGGGCGATAGCCGCCGCAACCTGCCGGGGGCCGACGGAAAGCTCTTCGGCAATAGTAGTATGTATCGAACTCATCCAAATCCTCGTTTGAAGGCAAATATCGGGGTTGAACGAACTTTGTACTGGTGGTGGAGATGGGTGTCAATCAGGAAAGACATTTGGCTTTTTTTGAATTAAATTCGGCTTTGGATTTCGTTCATCTACAAGGAGCTCGGCGAGCGAGAGGACGGGACAAGTAGCAACGCTACAGGCCCGCTCCTTGAGCGAGTCGATGACGCAGTAGATGGGCGAAAGCAGACACCCTCCACCAAAACAAAAAAGGCCCCACTGAACGAATCAGTGGGGCCTTTCCATAACAAAAATGACTTAGAAGGATCGGGCAAACAAATCCTTGATGGCTTTAGCGCCGGAATCTGTAAGATGACGGGTGCCAGTGCCGGTGATGGCAAAATGCTCGATCTTCGGCTCTGCCACTACCCAGGCGTCGTTCCTCCAGGTGAACCAATCTTCTTTTTCCTGGTCGAAGACGTACATGGGGCGATTCATCATCTTGCCCAGCTCGGCTGCCCAGCCGGTGCCACCCTTGACGGTGCCGTCGGACTGGATGGTGCCGACGATGAATATCTGATAGCCGCTGTTC
>CAXMSR010000285.1:0-2400 GCA_964195725.1 uncultured Kiloniellaceae bacterium
GCTCGGGAACTTCCGCGCCTGATCGGCGATGTGGACCCGCTCGAGGAAGTGGAGCGCCGTCTCCTCGGCCTCCTTGGGCGAAACCTTGAGGTTGCGGATCGGCCCGAGGGTCAGGTTGCGCAGAACCGTCAGGTGCGGAAAGAGGTTGAACTGCTGAAAGACCATGCCGACCTCGCGGCGCACCTTGTTGATGTCGGTCTTCTTGTCGGCCAGATCGAGCCCGTCGATTACTACATGGCCACCGTTAAGCTCTTCCAAGCCGTTGAGGCAGCGCAGAAATGTCGATTTGCCCGAGCCCGAGGGGCCGATTACGACGACCACTTCGGCTTTCTCGACGTCGGTAGATACCCCGTCCACAGCGCGCACGGTCTGGCCGTCGGCTATGAACGTCTTTACCAGATCGCGTACTTTAATCACTGACCGCCAACCTCCTCTCGACCCACTGCACTATCTGCGACAGCCCCCCGGTGATGATGAGATAGAGTGCGGCTACGGTGAACCAGATCTCAAAGGTGGCGAAGGTGGAGGTGATGACCTCGCGCCCGGCCTTGGTGAGGTCGGTTATGGCGATGACCGAGACTAGCGAGCTGTCTTTAATAAGGCTGATAAATTGGCCCGCCAGCGGCGGCAGGGTGCGCTTTAGCGCCTGGGGCAGGACGATGTAGCGCATCGACTGGAAGACGTTCATCCCCAGTGAGCGCGCCGCCTCCATCTGCCCCTTGGCGATCGACTGGATTCCCGCGCGCACGATCTCGGCCACGTAGGCCCCGGCAAAGAGCGACAGCGCGCCAATGCCGGCTACCATGCGGCCGATGTCGAGCACGGTGCCGAAAAAGAAGTAGAAGATGAAGATCTGAACCAGCAGGGGGGTCCCGCGAATTATCTCGACATAAATGGTCGAGAGCCCCTTTAGCGCCGGGTTTTTGGCCACACGGCACAGTCCGGTGCCGATGCCCAGGATCAAGCCGAAGATGCCCGCGACGAAGCTTATGTAGAGCGTCGTCATGAGCCCCACCGCCAGCGGCCCGAGCTTCCACTCCTTCAGGTAGCCGACGGTTTCGCCGTCAAAGAGCTCTTCGTCCACGCTGACCGTTACGGTGTCGCTGGTGACGGTGAAGCGCTGCGTGTCGCCCGTCTCGTCCAGATAGACGATCTCGGTCTTGCCGTCCCGGCCGGGATTGATCTCCTTGACATAGCCGTCGCCGAAGACGTCCATCGGATCCTCGGCGTTGTACAGGAAGTATTGCGGTACCCTGTTCCAGCGCCAAGTGTAGTCGATCCGGTCCGTAGCGACGGCGAGCGCCCAGATTATAGCAATCAGGACGCCCACCATTACCGCTTTCCAATAATAATCTTTATTCAACAAGGGCTCTTACGCCTTTATTTCTGGAGCTGTTTCATCCAGGAATCGTCGAGGAACCACTTCGCGTAGATCTTGTCGTAGGTGCCGTCGTTTTTGATCTGGTTCATGAAGTTGTTGAGCCAGTTGAGAAAGTCGGCGTCGCCCTTGCGTACCGCCCAGGCCAGCGGCTCGAAGGTGAAAGGAGTGTCAAGAAAGATCAGCTTGCCTTCACCCTTCTCTTTGTTGGCGATCGCCTGGAAGGGCAGATCGTAGACAAAAGCGTCGGCTTTGCCGGCCACCAGCTCCATAACACCTTCCTGCTCGGTCTCAAATGAGATGTAGGTGCATTTGGGGATCATGCGCTTGACGGCCTGCTCGCCGGTGGTGCCTAGCTTGGAGATGACCTTGTATTTGGGGTCGTTCAGATCTTTGTAGGACTTGATCTCGCCTGCAAGGTCCTTGCGCACGAGGATCGTCTGGCCGACTACGATGTAGGGCGTCGCGAAGTTGACCTTCAGGTTGCGCCCCTGGGTGACGGTCATGCCGCTGGCGATGATGTCGAACTTCTTGGTCATGAGCGCAGGGAATGATGCCGTCCCAGGCGGTGGAGACGAGCTCGAGCTTAACGCCCATTGCTTTTGCCATGCGCTTGACGACGTCTACGTCGAAGCCGATGATCTCGCCCTTCTGGTTGGTCATCTCGAAGGGCATGTAGCCGGGCTCCATACCTACGCGCAGGGTGCCGCGATCCTGAATCTCTTCCAGAGCACCTGCCTGCGCCACGACTACGGTAGCAAGCAGAAGCGCCATCACTACAGCAATTTTCTTGAGCATTCGTTCTCTCCTTTTTGGTGATTTAATAAAAATGGCCGACACCGATAAGGTGCCGACAGGTAGAGTGCAAATCTAGTAGGATTTCCCCTCGTCCAAAAGCTCTTCGATCAGCATCTCGATCCTGCATTCGGGGCACTTTGGCATCTCTTCCACAGGAATGTAGATAATGCCCGAACGGCGGCATTTGGGGCAAACGATTTGAATGGGTTCCTTCTCGCCTCGTT
>CAXMSR010000286.1:0-2396 GCA_964195725.1 uncultured Kiloniellaceae bacterium
GAGGCGGGTTACTTCATGCGAAACGGCGAGTTCCTCACCGAGCTCTCGTTGCGCACCCTTGGTTACGAGGCACTGGACAGAATATTGGAGTGGGTACTCGGCTCGCTTGTGGTCGCCCCGGTGCTGGCGGCTACGCTGGGGGTGGTTACATGGTTGACGGCGACTGTTTTGGTGAAGGCGAAACGTAAACAAGGTGAAACATGAGCGAAGCTGACGCCCCGGGGCGAGGCGGCGAGGCCGAGAATACAGGGGGCACCGCGAGGCGCTGGAGCAGCCGCTCTATCGGGTCGCGTTTTCAGCACGGGGTCTTCTACGCGCTCATCCGCTTTGGCGGGCGCCGGGCGGCGTATCTGCTCCTCTATTTTGTCGCCGCTTGGTACGCGCTCTTTCGCCCCATGGTCAGAAAGCGCTGCGCGCCCTACCTGACGCGGCGCTTTGGTGCCAGACCCCCGGCGGCGCGTATTATTGACGTCTACAGAATCAGCCTGGCGCTGGGCAAAGCACTGATCGACCGCGCTGTGGTGGGCATCCTCGGCCCCTCGTCGATGGAGGTGAAGCTGGAGGGCGCCGCCGGGCTAAAAGCGCTGCTGGCAGAGGGCAGGGGCCTGATCGTGGTGATGAGCCATGTGGGGCTGTGGCAGGCGGCGATGTCGGCGCTGGGCCACTTGAAGACGCCGGTACACATGCTGATGCAGCGCGAAGAGGGCGACGTGGACCGCCACTACTTCGAGCACGCCGGGGTCGAGTGTCCCTACCGCGTCATCGACCCCGCAGGCTTTCTGGGGGGGGCGGTCGAGATGGTGGACGTACTTAACGGCGGCGAGGTGCTTTGCGTCATGGGCGACCGCGTCTTCGGAGAAGACAAGAATACGCTGAAGACCGACTTTTTGGGGGCTCCCTCAGCGTTTCCGGTTAGCGCCTATACGCTGGCCGCCTCTACCGGAGCGCCGATAGTGGTGCTCCTGTCGTGGAAGACCGGCCCCGCGTCCTACCGGCTGAAGGTGGCCGAGACGATTCGCGTTGAGCAGACGGTTAAACGCAAAAGGGGCGCGGACGGGCTCGTGCCTTTTCTGCCTTATCTTAGAAGATATGTAGACGCCCTGGGGGGGTTTGCGCAAAAATACCCCTATCAGTTTTTCAATTTTTTTGACATGTGGCGCTAATTTATGCCCCGCAAATACGAGGATTAACGCAGTGGATATCAAACTCAAATTAAAAGAGATGATAATAGAAGAGCTAAACCTTGAGGACATGACCGTCGAGGATATCGGCGACACCGATCCGCTCTTTGGCGACGGGCTGGGGCTGGATTCGCTCGACGCGGTAGAGTTGGTGGTGCAGGTCAAAAAGCACTTCGGCGTCGAGATAAAGGATATGGAAGAGGGGCGCGTAGCCTTCCAGTCGGTCGAGACGCTGGCCGCGTTGATTACGGAGCGCAGCGGCTGATGAACGGCGTTGGCCCCGTATCGCCGGTGGCCGTCACCGGTGTCGGCTGCCTGAGCGCTGCGGGTTTTGGGCTCGACGCGAGCCTAGATTCGCTCTTTAGGGGTGAGCGCAACGTCGGCCCCCCCAAGCGCTTTACCACCGATCATTCGGGGGAGCACCCCGTCTTCGAAGTGGAGCGCGACTACTTTCCCGGAGCCGCCACCGACGACGAGAGGCCCTATCTTCGCACCACCTCGCTGGCGGTTAGCGCCGCCGAGCTGGCGCTTGCCGATGGTGGTTACAGCGCCCTTGATCTAGAGGGGCTGAGGGTCGGGGTGATCGTCGGCACCACCGTGGGGGCCGCCCTTAACAACGAGACTTTCTACCGCGAATACCTGAAGGGCAACGTCGCCGGCACCGGGCCTTGTGAGCCGCTGCTGCGCATGGAGCGCTCCAATCCCGCTGCCGAGGTCTCGCGCCGCTTTGGCTTTACCGGGCCTACCCAGACCGTCGTCAACGCCTGCTCGTCGGGCACCGACGCCATCGGGCTGGGAGCCGCGTGGATACGGGGCGGGCTGGCCGACGTGGTGCTGGCCGGTGGGGCCGACGAGCTCTGCCGCTTCACCTACTGCGGCTTTATTTCGCTCATGGTCGCCTCCCGCACACCCTGTAAACCTTTCGATCAGAATCGCACCGGCCTGAACCTGGGCGAGGGTGCGGCGTTTTTGATTCTGGAATCCGACGTGCTGTCGGCAAAAAGGGCCGGAAAAGCCAGAAAAGCCAGAAAAGCCGGTAGAGTCCGAAGCGCTGCACGAGCCGCCATTTACGGTTTTGGCTCCGCCTGCGACGCGCACCACCTCACCGCGCCGCACCCCGAGGGGGCTGGGCTGAAAAGGGCGGTGCGAAGAGCGCTGGCGACGTGGGGCGGCGACCCCGAAGAGCTGGCGCTGGTAAACGCCCACGGGACTTCT
>CAXMSR010000287.1:0-2388 GCA_964195725.1 uncultured Kiloniellaceae bacterium
CGCACGGGGGACGGCGCAGGCGGGCAGACCGCCCTTGATCTGGCTCGCGATATGTGGGAACGCTTCGATTGCGATTGGGGCAGGCTCTTGGAGGCCACGCCTACCGAGCTGGCTTCTACCAAAGGCGTGGGCCCGGCCAAAGCGGCCTCGATTTGCGCCGCGCTGGAGATAGCCCGTCGCCTGATGCGCGAGCCGATCAACCCGAAGCTGGGGATCGAAGACGCCAAGACGGTCTGGGCGCACTTTCGGGGGCGCATCGGCGAGTTGACGCAAGAGACGTTCTTCGCGCTCTTTCTGGATGCGCGAAAGAGGTTGATAAGAGAAGAGGTGGTGAGCAGCGGCTCGCTCACCGAGTCGTTGGTGCATCCGCGAGAGGCTTTTCGCACGGCGGTGCGCGAGGCCGCTGCGTCGGTTATATTTGTTCATAACCACCCCAGCGGCGAGCCCACCCCCAGCGCTTCCGATATTAAGCTGACGCGTCGCCTTGTAGAGGCGGGCGGGCTTTTGGGGGTGCCGGTGACCGATCATGTGATAGTCACCAAAAATGGATATTTCAGTTTTGTCGAGCAGGGTGCGACGCAGGTTGACGGCGTCGCCGATTTGGAGAAAGAGTGAAAATGAAAGCTAAGTTTATTCCGATGGCATTGGCGCTTGCGGCGCTGGCGTTTGTCCTCCCCGCCCAAGGATTTGCGGCTGAACCCAAGCTCCTGATAGAGGATGTGGAAGTCTTCAACGCCCCCGAAATAGAAGCCTATGCGCCGGGGCTAAAGCCGATGTTGGCGAGCCGCACCGACGGCGAAGGCTATCAGGTGGTCTCTGATTCCGCCCAGGGTGAAGATGCTCACTGGAAGCTTCGGACGACGATCACCAAGCTCAGCAACCTCTACAGCATCGACGCCGAGGTGTCGCCGCTGGTCGAGGGCGCGGGCTCGGTGCGTACCTACGAGACGATCGCGAGCGCTGATGAGCTGATGGATGCGCTGGGGAAAATATCGACGCAGCTTCGTGAACGGCTTGAGAAACTCGTCGTTGCGCTTCCAAAGGTAGCTGCGCAGCCTGTGGTTGTCGTTGCTGCGCCGGTCGTTGCGGCACTTCCGGTTGCTTCGCCCACGCCAGTCACGCCGGGCACCGCCGTTGCCGCGCAGCCTGTAGCTTCGGTGCAGCCGGTGCAAAAACCCCTCTCCAACTACAAGATCATCGCAAGCCTGAAGGGAGAGTCCAGCGTCCTGGAGGCCGTTGATCTGGAAGGCGACGGCTCGGTAGAGCTGATGGTGCTGTTGGAAGATGAGGTCAGCTTCTTTCGCGATGAAGCCGCAGGGCTTAAGCTCCTCTGGAAAGCCGGGCTTGACACTCGCGGCTTTGAACTCAAATGGATATCCACCGCCGACCTGGACGGTGACGGGCGTGTCGAGCTTCTGGCCGCAGGGTCTGACGAAGCGCAGGTCTACACCCAGGCGTACAGCATAGCCGACAACTCCTTTACCCCTCTGGGCGAGAAGGTCAGCGGTTTTCTGCGCGGCGTTGACCACCCCGATCTGGGGCGTATCGTCATCGGACTTCCTGCCATTGGGGGGTTCGAAGTTTTCAAACCTGGACTCTCTCGTTGGAGCTTTAGCGGTGGCGAGTTTGTAAAGGGCGAGGTCATCGCCACCCCCGACGCGATCATGCCGGTCAATATCGAGTGGGTGCGATATGGTCCCGGCGCGCCGCTTACGACGCTGGTCATCGATCAGCAAAACCGTCTGCGTATCTACGACGAGCAGCTGGATTTGAGCTTCAAGATCGAAGATCCGGTAAAAGGCACGAGGGTGCGCTTTATCGGCGAGCTCAGGAGCGTGAAGAACGAAGATGACGGCGACCTCTATGAGGTGAACCCGCCCTCTGCTTCCTACAGCGCACCCGACGGCAGAGTCTTCACCGTGGTGCATGACAACATCTCCGAGGCGGGCCTTATGCCCAAGCTTTCGGGAAGCTACAGCAGCGGAAAGCTCCTGTCGTTCTCCTGGGACGGGCTGGCGCTGACCTACGGCGCAGCGACCCCGGATTTCCCCGGTTACATCGTCGATATGGCTATCGCCCCCGGCCCCGACGGGAAGACCAAGCTCTACGCTCTGCTTATAAAAGAGACCGGGTTATTGCTGGTAGACAGGGATACGAAGGTGATCGTCTTCGACTTGTAGTTTGAGCGCCGTAGCGGTTTCGCGCCGCCTGGAGTAGACAAAAAAAGGGCCACCCGGCATATGCAGCGGGTGGCCCTTATTATTTATGGTGGCGGCGCAGGGACTTGAACCCCGGACTCCACGGATATGAGCCGTGTGCTCTCAACCAGCTGAGCTACGCCGCCATGAGAGGGGCAATTATACGCACAGCGATTTGATTGTCAACCAC
>CAXMSR010000288.1:0-2352 GCA_964195725.1 uncultured Kiloniellaceae bacterium
TTGGGTATGCTCGTCTTTGCAGACGGTTTTTTGCGAAAGTCCACTGGCGGAGGCGGCTCAATCCACGCCCCCATGTGGATCTCCCTGGCGGCTGGGTTGGCGGTGGGCGCGGCCAGTCAGCGCACCCGCTTTTGCGTCACCGGCTCGGTGCGCGACGTGCTGATGACCAGACGCCCTTCGATGGGGCTCGGGCTGGCGGGGGCGCTGGGAGCGGCACTGGTCGTCGCCCTGATGACCGGGCAGTTCAACCCCGGCTATTACGATCAGCCGGGGGTTCACCTTGAGGGCGTCTGGAGCTTTCTGTCGATGGCGCTGGTTGGCTGGGCGGCGGTGGTGTCGGGCGGCTGCCCCTTTCGGCAGATAGTAAAAACGGGCGAGGGCGACATGGACGCAGCTATGGTGTGCGCCGGGATGTTCGTCGGAGCGATCCTTGTACAGCAGTGGGGGCTCGGAGCTTCCCCGGCGGGAGTGCCGCCACAGGGCAAGGCGGCGGTGCTGGCGGGCTTTGCGTTTCTCGCCGCGCTTTGTCTACACAGAGGAGGGCGAAGATGAGACGGCACGGATTCTTGTCGAAGATTTTACCTGTATCCCTGCGGTGGCTGATGGTGGTGGCGGCGATGGCTGCGGTGACAGCACTTACGTCGGCCTGCGCCGCTGTGCCGGTTGCACCCGGCGAAGAGGCGACTAAAGCCGGGCAACCACCCCAAGCCGTCGCAGCGGAGAAAATCGGGAAACTCGCGACAATCCAGCGCGAGGCCCCGGATTTCCCCTCTCCAACGCTTGCATACAAGCTGAACCTGCCTGAGGGGATCGCTACCTGGAATAGAAAGATCATCTACGCAGACGAGGTGTGGCGCGGCGACCTTCTGGTAGTACAGCCGGTGATGGTGACCAAGGCCGGGTCGCTGACGATAGCCGAGGGGGCGACGATCTACTTCGATGTTCCCAACGGGGAGGACGACAGAGAGACGCCCTGGCTAACAGTGCGGGGCAAGCTCTTCATACGGGGAACCGGGCAAGCGCCGGTGCGGCTGACCTCGGTGTTTATCCGCCACCACGACAATCAGGATATCGTCAACGCAGTGGGGGCTAAACAGCTGTCGGTGGATCACGCAATCTTCGAGCGCGGCGGCTGGGGGCTGCACATACACGACACCGCCGCCGAGGTGCGCGCGGCTACCTTTAGGGACAACTACGGCGGCGCGCGCTTCAAGAGCGAACGCATCTCCTTTACGGGGAGCAGGTTTGAGGACAACCGCATCGGCGTGCGCCTCTTGAACTCTACCGGAGCCGCCTTTATCGGCAACGCCTTCACCGACAACCTGACCGGTATCTTTTTTCGCGGGGGCGTAAAAACTCCGACGATCAAACACAACAACTTCGACAACTACGAGTACGACATAAAGCTCGGCGAGAGTCAGTCGAGAAATATCGATATAAGCGCCAACTGGTGGAAAAACGCCACCCGCGCCGACCTGGAAGAGTTCATCTACGACGGCAAGGACTCCGAGGGGGTCGGCACCGTCTACATCGCGCCGCCAGCGAACACCCCCTACACCCTGGAGCAGCCATGAACAGAGTACCCCGCCGCCACCCCGACATCGTGTGGCGCGACGAACCGCAGCAAAAAGAAGAGATCATGCGCAAGCTCAAAACGGGCGAGCCGGTGGACGACGCCGGGTGGGTGATCGTCGTAGACGGCGGCACCATACACCAGCTGAACCTGCTCGCAGGCGAGATATGGCTGCGCTGCGACGGCGCCATGGACGAGCGCGCCATCGCCGCCGAGTTGGCCCAGAGCTACGACGCCCCCGTGGGCGAGATCTTGGAAGACGTCAACGCCTTCATCACCGAGTGCTTTGAGCTCGGCTGGCTGACCCAACCCCGACAATAGAGCAGATGGAGTAATATCTTGGAACTTTCAGCACCCCTCACCGTCAACTGGACGCTCTCCTACGGCTGCAACTTCTCGTGTCGCCACTGCTACTCGCGCGAGCACAAGCGCGACGAGCTGCCGCTCGACAAAGTCCTCGCCATCGTAGACGAGCTGGCGCGCTGCCGCGTGGCGTTTGTCAACTTCGGCGGCGGCGAGCCCCTGATCTACCCCCACCTCTTCGAGGTTACCCGGCGGGCCACCGACCTGGGGCTGAAGGTGAGCATGAACACCAACGCCTGGCTTCTGGACGGTGACATGGCCCGACGCATCAAAGAGGCCGGTTTCCGCTCGGTGGGCGTGAGCCTCGACGGAGCCACCCCGGAGGTGCACGATCATTTCCGCACCCACCCCGGAAGCTTCGGCCGGGTGCTGACCGGGCTGGAGCACCTCCGCGACGCGGGGGTGGACTCCACCGT